>JADHXD010000170.1 GCA_016783145.1 Anaerolineae bacterium | reverse complement strand
GGTGAGTCTGGAGTACAGATCGGCTCGATCTTGAGCCGCATCGGCTCGCTCTGCGCGGAGCACTAGCCGGTCCACAACGGCCTCGATATCGTGGTTCTTGTAGCGGTCCAGTTCGATCTCTTCATCCACGTCGCGAATGACGCCATCTACCCGAACGCGGACAAAACCTGCCCTCCGTATCTCCTCAAAGACGGCCTGGTGGTGTCCCTTTCTTCCCTTGATCAGCGGCGCAAGGATCAGGATCCGGGTGTCGGGGGCTATCCCAAAGATGGCGTCGACGATTTGCTGCGCGCTCTGGCGCTGAATGGGCCGCCCGCAGTCCGGGCAGTGTGGTATGCCGACACGCGCGTACAGCAAGCGCAGATAGTCATAGATCTCGGTCACCGTGCCCACGGTGGAACGCGGGTTGTGGCTCATGCCTCGCTGATCGATCGAGATGGCTGGGCTCAGTCCCTCGATCTGGTCCACGTCCGGTTTCTGCATCTGGCCAAGGAACTGCCGCGCATATGCGGACAGAGACTCGACGTACCGTCGCTGTCCCTCGGCATAGATGGTGTCAAAGGCCAGGCTGGACTTGCCAGAGCCAGAGAGCCCGGTCACGACGACCAACCGGTCGCGAGGGATCTCGACAGTGATGTTCTTCAAGTTATGTTCGCGAGCGCCACGAACGACGATCTTGTCCTGTGGCATGGTCACTCCCCATACGTCCATGGGCCATTTCTGCAGAGGTGCTGAACGCACATTCTAGCACATTTGTGCGAGTGGGTCAAAAGGCACGATAGCCGTTTCTCAGGTGAAGACAGCACCCGATCCCGTACAGGAGCCTATTCGGAGTGCGGTTTGGCCGCATCGATCGGGGGCGCTCTCGTGGGAGTTGGCCCGGGTTCAGGAAGGGGGAACGGCGTCGGAGTGGGGACAGGGTGCTCAAAGCCTCGATGCATCAGTGGGAAAAGGGTCCTCCAGTTCTGGACCCAGGTCCGCGCCTCGAAAGGCCATCGTTCGCCGTACTGATCCGCGATCCAGGCGGTGTGAATCAACCAGTGGTCTCCAGAGCCGTCCAGGTCGAGGCTGTATCGCAGGGTCGCCTCACCGCCGGCTGCGATCGTCCCGGTCCAGGAGAGCACGTCGCTGAGCACCTCTCCGCTGCCGACACCTCCGCTGTCCAGGGTGCCTGTGAACGTCGAATGCGCAGGCAGTGTGGCAGTGACGATTGCCGTGGCGCTGTCGAGGCCCGTATTCCGCACGCTCAGGGTATAGGTCAGCGTCTGGTGCGGGGCGCTGAACGCCGGCACGACGGACATCGAGGACGAGGACAGATCGGGCGCATTGACGCGCAGGACGAGAGGGCGCTCGAAAGAGACGTGATGGTCGTCATACCCAATCGTCGCCGGAAACGGGATGTACGCGCCATCGGGCAGTGCCTCTGCCAGGCGAACCAGGAAGCTAGCGGTTATCGTCTGGCCCTGAGAGAGCTCTCCCCGCCAGGTCACTGTGCGCGTCACCGGGTGATAGCTTGCCCCATCCAGCGTAGGTGGTGAAACAAGAGACAGTGCCGCAGGGATAGGGATCGCAAGATACGCCGAGCCGACGTCGGCCCAGCCGTCGTTTCGCAGCGCGCAGGTCATCGTCAGCTCACCGCCATGGGCGACCGTGCGCCGGTCTGCCGTCCACGAGGACTGGCCCAGCCAGCTCAACCATCCCACCGTGCGTCCCATCGCCGCTGAAGCCGGACCAGCCTCCAACGCGTCAAAGGGGAAGGCGGCGAATGATGTGCGCCATCGATCTCCGACACGAGTGAGCCACGCCGGGTAGTCGTTCTGTTCCCGGAATGCAACCCGGGTGCCAGTCGTTGGAACGAGCGTGTCGCTCCAATTCGTGTAGGTATAGGTGAGGGTGTACGGACCGCTCTCCCAGCCGATGGGATGCCCAGGCTCTCCCCAGACGTGGGTCACGGCTTTGTCCTCGCCGTGGTCGAGCACGCCCAGGTAGCTTCGAGCCAACAGGCTGTCGTGGCTGTAGTAGAGGTAGTCTTGAGAAGAGAGGAACATGCGTCCGCCTCCGTCCAGATAGTCGACGAGCCTGGCTTGTTCCACCACATCGAGTGGCCTAAACCAGTCATATGCCGTGTACCACACGACCACAGGGTACCGGGCCAGGACCTCTGGTTCCGGGAAAGCGGGAGGCCAGACGCGCTTCACACGGTGATAGTCATAGAGGATGCCCGACGTCTCCAGGGCGTCCTGGTACCGGTCCTGAACCTGAAAGAAGCGCGATCCATCCACGAGAAGGACAGGGGCCGGTGTCTTGGAGAGCAGTGAGGCCGTGGTCACCAGAGAAGGCGATAGCGCCGAGCGTGCCACCAGGGCGTGCGTATCGTAGACGTGCCATCCGACGTCGGAAGGAATGGTGACCGATACGGTCAGCCACGTGGACTGGCAAGGTGCGAGAGCGATCGATGACGGGCCCTGAAGCGTGCCTGGCCACGTCCCGCCATCTAGCTCCAGGGAGAACGTGTCTGTCTCTGTCTCGCCCGTGTTCCGCAGTCGCAGAATGTGGGCAAGCTCTTCGCCGGGCCGTGCGATCTGGGGCATGGTTCCTGCCGTCCATTCGCTTCCTGCGGGCTGCGGTGGGCTCACCAACCAGTCTATGCTCTGGGCGAGCACCCGTGCCCGGTCCGCAGTATCGTTGACTGCTTCCAGTCCGAAGGAGAGATAGACCGTCCGGTAGGGAAGACAGTGCCCCACGACCAGCCCGCCAGCACCATCACCCTGATAAGTCCAGGCCGGGGAGGCGTGATCCGGGTCTGCTGAGGCCACGACATCCGGGTAGTATTGGTTGTCTGCACCTCTTCCTCCGGTGATGGTGATCGTCAGTCCAGCGAACAGTGGACCCTGACCGGTCAGAACGCGGCTGGCGGCGTCGTCGCGGAGGAACCAGACCTTGAGATAGTCTTCCAGGTAGGGCTCGTACAGCATCGCGCTGCCTCCACCATCCCAGAACGCGATGTCCTGGCCGCTCAGCACAAGCCGCCCGCCGCGGTTCAGATACGTCGTGACGGCGGCGGTAGCCCCGACCAGGCCAGGGGAGTCCTGGGGAGCACTCCAGATGACGAGGTCATAGGGCAGCAAGGTGCCGGCGGTGGGGACATCGGTGGGAGATACGTCCACATTGGCGATGATGTGCTGGTCGTATAGGTAGTTCAGGCTTTTCAGTGCGGTCTCGTAGAATGAGCGCTGGCTGGCATTGTACCAGGCCCCACTGTCCACGAGCAGGATCGTCGGTGCAGGGTCCAGGCTGAAGTCACGATAGGTCGTCGTGTCCCCAGAGATGGTCAAGGACATCGTCATAATGCGATGTGCGTCGCACTCTACACGCACTGTGTGGGTCCCTTCGGGCAGGACCAGGCTGTACAGCCCACTGCTGGCGGCAGACTCTGTCATCGCCTCGGTTTGAGGCACATACACTCGAGCGCGCAGGGGCAGGTTCGTGCCTGTCTCCCGGACTGTGCCGGCGAGTGTCCCGGTGGGGAGAGCGGTCAAGGGCACGTCCAGTGTGGTCGTCATTGCCACGGAAACCTCGACGCCGTGTTCGACCTCCGCGCGGTAGCCAAAGGCCGATACCGTCACGTCATAGAAGCCTGCACTCAGGGCGATCTCGTACATACCAGACGCATCGGTCTGTGCCTCTATCGTCCCGGAGCTTCCGTGTGCTGCCGCGCGCACCCTGGCCCCCGGAACGGCGATGCCTGTGCGCGCGTCCGTTACCAGCCCGGACACACGGCCCAAGCTGGCCGCCTGTGTCACAGCCGCGTACGCATCTACGATCCCCCAGCCATAGTCATTGTTAGGGTGCTCCTGTCCCTGGGGATGAGCTGTTTGAGCAAGGATCTCTTCCATCTGCTTGACGGTCAGCGCCGGGTTCGCCTGATGCATCAGGGCAGCCAGGCCGGTCACGTGCGGTGCAGCCATCGACGTGCCGTTCTGGATGGCCAGCCCGCCTCCGGGAGCGGCGGACACGATGCCAACGCCGGGTGCACTCACATCAGGCTTGACCTCATCCCACGGGGAAGGCCCGCGGCTGGAGAAGCGAGCGACTCCATCCTGGGCATCCGTCGCCCCAACTGCCAGGGACTCGCGGAAGCTCCCAGGCGCACCCACGGTCTCGCTGCTCGGTCCATAGTTGCCGGCTGAAAAGACGGGAAGGATCCCTGCTGCACGCAGGGCCTGAACATCGGGCAGGAAGGTCTCGCTGGCACCGATCTGGCTTCCCCAGGAGTTGTTGACAATATCCGGCGCCAGAGCGGGATCGCCATTGGGGGCAAGGACCCACTGAAAGCCATCGTGGATCCAGCTATCGTAGGCTCGCCCCTGGTTGTCAAAGACCTTGGCGGCAATCCACTTTGCACCAGGAGCCGCGCCGATCCCGTCTTGCGCGACCACAGTACCCATGGTATGCGTGCCGTGGCCCAGGCCGTCGCCAGGGTACGCATAGTCTTCGTCCGTGGCGCAGTACCAATTTCCGAGGTGATCGGCGAATGGCTTGCCCGTGTACCCCCGGTACTGCGAAGTCAGAGCAGGGTGCTCCCAGTCCACCCCGCTGTCCAGGCTGGCAACGACGGCTCCCTGGCCTGTGATTCCGAGAGTCTGCCAGACCAGGTCTGCCCTGACGCGCTGGATGTTCCATTGCACGCTACTGGTGGCGTCAGACTCGTGTTGAGTCGCCGAAAGGGCCACGAATTCATCGTCAGGCAAGTACTGGAGGTGGTCCTCGCGGATGAACGCGACATCTGGGTGAGCGGCCAGTTCGCTGAACGCTTGCGCGTTGCCCTGGACGGCGATCCCATTGACGATCCACAGTGGGTCGTAGGCGGTCACCTTTTCCTCAAGACGCGCTCTCTCCAGGTCTTGCCGGATCGCGGTTTGAGAGCGATCTGCCTGCGACTGCAGATAGCGGACAACCGCCTCTCCCCTGGATGGACGGTCCTTGCCAGCCAGGTCAAGCTGGCTGGTGTCTGGCTGAGCTCGCATCAACACAATGCCCCGGAGCGTCTGATCATCTGTCGCGGCAAGCATCTTCTTGAGCAATGAAGGCTCGAACTTGGCGCGGAGGGAAGGGGGCAGTCGCTGTTCAGAACGTACCGCTGCTGTTCCGCCCCTCCCCACGTCAGAGAGGGCGACCTGGGACGCCCAGTCGTGGACACTGCCTGCTCCGGAGGCCCCAGGCGCATCTGTCACAGCCAAGCCCATCGCCGCGTCGTGGGACCGCGTGTCTGGGGGCACGGTCTGCTCTTGGGCAGCACCGGCGCTGTTGTGGATGACCAGGAGCGGAGCCAGTAAGAGAAGGAGTAGCACAACAAGCAAGAGTCGAAAACGCATGGACAACCTCAGTTCCAGTCACTATCCATGCCGGCACCAGAAGCGCGGTGCCGGATGGATCATCCAGGGCAGCTCGGCATGATTATAACAGACTTGGGGCACTTTATCAATTGCGCGGCAAGGATGCGCTGCATACGCTGGCTACCTGATCACCGCCCGGTTCGGTCATCCTCTCAAGGACGACTCGTGCTCTTGCATAGGGCAGGTCCTGGCCATGTGTTGGGGCTGCCCAATGGTCCCCGCCAGGTGTCCGCCGGGCGTGGGGTGCTACGGAGCACGACCAAAGATGGGGGGTGGGGATGGGAGAAGGCGTGAGCGCGGGGGCCCGAACTGTCGACATGCCCCAGTGCTCGGCCTCGCCAGTGCTCGCATGCTTCCAGTCCCAGTCTCGACGCCGAAAGAAGACGAACTGACCGAGCGACTGGTGCGCCTCGTCGCCCAGCCAGATCGGAGTTTCGCCATCCAGGGTGACCAGCGCGCGGTCATCGGCGATCTCGACAGACTGCACGCGAAGGGGGGGCAGTGCTGGAAGTGACCCGGATGACTGGACGCGATCGTAGAGCTCTTCCTGGTTGGCCAACCAGTCGTCATCTTGAAAGAGCAGAAACGTGTCTTTCTGGTGGGCAAGGATGGACTCGCGCTCCAGGTTGAGCAGGGCCTCAAAGTAGGCCCTTGGGTCCGTGGCCGGGTGAAGGGAGAGCCACCGAACCAAGAACAGCGTCGAGAGGCGGGCGCCCCTCAGGGAGAAGAACACCCGGGACAGCTCTTCGTCGCCGTGCCGTTCAATGATGCGGCCCAGAAGTGGTACCTGTGCCGTGTCCCGGTGCGCGCGCCAGGCAGCATACTCGCTCGCGATCGCTCTCTGCAGGGCAGTCAGGCCTGGCTCGCCGGTGGAGTGGGCGACTCCTGCGGCTATGGCATACGTTAGCGAGTACGTCAACTCTTTGAGATATGTCTCGTCCCACGTGTCGTCGGTGGAGATGCCGCTCAACCAGGGAGACGAGATCAGCAGCCTGTTGCTTTGCTCGTTTCCGGGCCTGACCTCCAGGTAGGGCGACTGGAGCGGAGGGGCTTCTGTTGCGAATTCCACCGTCATTCGATTGGCGGCTGCGCAGTATACCAGTTCATCACAAACTTGGTCAGACACTGTTGAGATGAGATCCAGGAGTGGATCGATGTGCGGCTGATCGCGCCCGTGATACTGAACGATCACGGCACCGAATCGGGTCTTTATGGGGTCTCGCCAGAACGCCTTCAGAGGGGCGGTGTGCCGCCAGCCGAGGTTCGTCTTTCTGTAGAAACGCACGCGACGTGTCAGCGACGAGCCTTCCACAACCTCCACCCAAGCCGTGTCCTGCAGCAGTTCGACCTTCTGGACCTGTGCAGCCAGGACGGGCGAGCAGTGGTCGTGCACAGCGCTCGCGCCCTGCTGCCAAGGGTACCACGCGTACTGCACACCGAGGGTTGAGAGGCAGCGATGCTGCGAGATGCTGACCTGGCCAGTAGGGGGACAGCATTCTGGGTTGGCGCGCACGGCTTGTTGCGCGTACCACACGGGCGATGCCCTGTCCTGCTGTTCCAGAAAGAGGTCTCGGTCTCGACTGGCGAATGCCCGTGCCTCCAAGTCGACCACGGTCTGGATCTGGAAGCGGGCCTCGCGGAGCATCAGCTCGTAACGGAGGCGAAGAATGAGGTAGCCGGCTGCGGCGACCGCAACGAGCGCCACGAGCAGGATGCGGAAGGCACGGCCCCATCCAGAGGGGCGGGGCCTGTCCGCTTGTGCAATCGTCTCCCAGTGGCCATCGTCGCTGCCGACCTGCCACTCAAACTGAACGCTCATGCTTTGGCCCCGGACCGCAGTTCACCTCTGTGTGACCCTCTTCCATTCGGGCAGATCTGTCTGCGCGTCCTGCAGTTGGCGCCTGAGCTCATATATCTGGTCGCGTATCAGCGCCGCCTTTTCGAACTCGAGCGCCGCCGCCGCCGAGTGCATCTGTGATTCGAGTTCTGAGATCAGGCGCGTCAGCTCATCCGTGGGGATGGATCCATAGGCCTCGTAGGTAACGCGCGCTTCCGCGACCGCCTTCTCTGGGCGGCTAGAAGCACGGAGCTCATCGGTCAGATCGCGGATCTCTTTGACGATGCTGGCGGGCACGATGCCGTGGGCCTCGTTATAGGCCGTTTGCTTTGCTCGTCGACGGTTGGTCTCGTCGATCGCCTGTTTCATAGCCTCGCTCATGGTGTCCGCATAGAGGATAGCCTGTCCGTTGATGTGTCTTGCGGCTCGCCCGATGTTCTGGATCAGCGCCGACCCTGTGCGCAAGAACCCCTGCCTGTCGGCATCGAGGATCGCGACGAGGCTCACCTCCGGGAGGTCAAGGCCCTCGCGAAGCAGGTTCACGCCCACCACCACATCGTAGACACCGAGCCGCAGATCGCGCAAGATCTCGACCCGCTCGATGGTATCGATCTCTGAGTGCAGGTAGTGGACGCGCAGGCCCAGTTCCATCAGGTAGTCGGCCAGGTCTTCAGACATTCGCTTGGTAAGCGCGGTCACCAGCACGCGTTCGCCGCGCTCGATCCGCTCATTGATCTCGCCTACCAGGTCCTCGATCTGGCCTTGAGTAGGCCGCACGATGACCTGAGGATCAACCAGCCCGGTAGGTCGGATGACCTGCTCGACGACTTGCGCCGATTGAGCGTGCTCATAGGGCCCCGGCGTAGCGCTGGTGTACACGACCTGGTTGATGAGGTTCTCAAACTCCTCAAAGTTCAGCGGGCGATTGTCGAGCGCGCTTGGCAAGCGAAATCCATAGTCGACCAGTGTCTGTTTGCGAGTGCGGTCCCCGTTGTACATCCCGCGTACCTGGGGGATGGTCATGTGTGACTCGTCGATAACCATCAGGCAGTCGGGTGGGAAGTAGTCGAGCAGGCACCAGGGTCGTTCCCCTGGACCGCGCAGAGCCAGGTGCCGCGAGTAGTTCTCGATCCCTGGGCAGTATCCCATCTCGCGCATCATCTCCATGTCATAGTGCGTGCGCTGCTCCAAACGCTGTGCTTCCAGGAGCTTGTCGTTCTCCCTGAGATGGGCCAGGGTCTCCTGCAGCTCGGCCTCGATGCGCTCAAGTGCCTCATCGCGCGATTCCGTGGGTGTGATAAAGTGGCGAGCGGGAAAGACCACGACACTCTCTTCTGTGCGCAGTACCTCTCCAGTCAGCGGATGGACACAGGTGATCCGCTGGATCTCGTCGCCCCATAGCTCGACGCGATAGGCGTTCTCCTCATACGCAGGCCATATCTCGATCGTGTCGCCCCGCACCCGGAACTTGCCCGGCCCCAGCTCTATGTCGTTGCGCTCGTAGTAGATGCCGACTAGATGGTGCAGGATTCGACTCCGCGGGCTCAGCCCGCCAGTGTGCAGCTCCAGCTTGCGCTCTTCCCAGCCCTCCGGCGGCCCGATGTTATAGATGCAGGATACACTGGCGACGATGATCGTGTCGTGTCGGGTCATCAGTGCCTGCGTCGCTGACAGTCGCAGGCGGCTGATCTCGTCATTGATTGAGGCATCCTTCTCGATGTACAGGTCGTGCTGAGGCACATAGGCCTCGGGCTGGTAGTAGTCGTAGTAGCTGACAAAGTAGGCTACCGCGTTGTCAGGAAAAAAGTCCTTGAACTCGGAATATAGCTGTGCAGCGAGCGTCTTGTTATGGGCGAGGACCAGCGTTGGCCTCTGCACTTGCTCGATCACGGAGGCAATGGTAAAGGTCTTGCCCGTCGCAGTCGCACCCAGAAGGGTCTGGTGCTTCATTCCCTGTCGCAGGCCAGCGACCAGTTGCTCGATGGCCTGTGGCTGGTCTCCCGTAGGCTGAAAGTCAGATACGAGCCTGAACTCGACCATTGTGTACCTCTCTCTCGCAGCGGAACCTTGCAGAGCCTCGATTATACACGGTCTCTGCCGTTTTGTCCAGGTCGAGCGCGCCGATTTGACATCCGCACAAAGGTGTGGTTTACTCTCAATGTTGGCCCTTCATCGGTATGTCCGTCGTCGTGCTCGCAAGGGACCGTCATGGGTGCCTCGGATCGGTACGCAGTTCGGAACTATGCGGCGCTGACAGGCGACTTTGTCCTGTTCTCGATAGGCTTCGTTTTCTACGACCCGCTGGTCGTTGTCCCTGCATTTGTCAAAACGTTCACCGGGTCTGACCTCATAGTGGGCTTGCTGGCAGCGCTGAGAGTGCTGGCGATCACGCTGCCACAGCTATGGGCGGCCAGCGTGTTGATAGCGCGCCCGCGGAAGCGGCCCCTGCTGATCTGGTCCAGCCTGGGTGGGCGCCTGCCGGTGCTGGCATTGTCTGTCGTCACACTTCTGTGGGCTGCCCGTGCGCCGTGGTTGGTGGTTGGCGTTCTCAGCCTATCCGTCGCCCTCTTTTTCGCTTCCGAAGGACTGAACGGCATCTCGTGGCCTGCGCTGGTCGCACACACCATACCGGCACAGGTGCGCGGGCGGTTCTTTGGTTTCGGACAGCTCTTCTCCAGCCTCGGGGCGCTGGGTGCAGGCTATGTGGTGCGGATCATCCTCAGCCTGGACGCACTGCCGGAATCTTCTCGATGGGGGCTTCTCTTTGCCTGCGCTACCTGTGGGTTGATGCTCTCCGTGCTCAGCATGTTGTTCATCCGTGAGGAAGCGGAGACCAGAGCTGCCTCCCGCGTGGATGTGGTGCGCAGCGCCAAGACGATGGCCGGCTATCTCAAGGCGGATAAGTGGCTCCGCCGTGTGGTCCTCCTGCAATTGGTCCTGGGTACTGCGGCCGCATCCTTTCCCTTCTTTGTGGTGCGTGCAAGGGAAGTGGTGCCTGGAGGGGATCAGTCGATCGGTACGTTCCTGGTCATGCAGAACCTGGGAGGCGTCGCCGCGGCCCTGATCTGTGGGCAGTTGATCGATCGCGTGGGCAGCTGGGCGGCTGTTCGCGCGGGGGCGGTCGTGCAAACGGCGTCGCTGGGGATGGTGATCCTGGCGAGTCTTTCCGGGGCCCCTCAGGGATTCTACCTGGCAGCGTTCTTGCTGGTGGGATTCGTCACCAACAGCTCCTGGTGGAGCT
>JADHXD010000002.1 GCA_016783145.1 Anaerolineae bacterium | reverse complement strand
TGTCCGCTTGCGGATAATCGTTATCTCTGTGCTCATGCTCGTCTCCTTCCATCTTTGCGGTAAGCTCCAAAAAACCTAGGACCTATTGTTCGTAGACTCCCTCCATTCTGCCAGCCCCGGCAGCGCCTCGATCCTTGCCCTCGCCTCGCCGCCCAGGCTGGCGTGAACCTCGTGATTTCTCCTAACCAGCACCAATGGCTATACGGTGTAGCGTGGTCTAGAGTTCCTAAACACCCTTCTTGTCGAATCTGACGGTACGTGTATCTTGTTCCAACCCTGTCGGAACGGTCAACGGCTCGTACAGCTCGGGGCGCCGGGTTTTGATCCAGCGGTTGCCGGTACTGACCTCGAGCAGTGAGGCGTC
The DNA here is from genome assembly GCA_016783145.1 of Anaerolineae bacterium. Taxonomy (GTDB): domain Bacteria; phylum Chloroflexota; class Anaerolineae; order JAFGEY01; family JAFGEY01; genus BS750m-G44. The sequence continues at coordinate 83,281 of JADHXD010000002.1, read as the reverse complement.
AAGGTCAGCGACGACCATGTCGTCGCCCGCTTTCCAGGTCTCGGTCAGGATGCGCCCGTACGGGTCGAGGATCATCGCGTTGCCGGTGCGGATCTCGTCGTCGTCCACGCCCACGCCGTTGCTAAAGAGCAGGAACACGCCGTTGTCGTGCGCGCGGGCAGGCAGCCAGCGCATCAACCAGCCCCTTCCCTTGAGTCCGCGCAGCTCGGTCTCGATCGCCTCGGGGTTGTTGTCTCGATCCTCCCACAGCGCGCGATCCACGAGCCCCATGGTGTGCGGATCGGGAGAGTCGCACCCCCCTGTCTGGTGAGGCGCGAGGAGGATCTCTGCGCCCTGGAGGGCGGTGACACGGACATTTTCGCCGATGTTGTTGTCATAGCAGGTCAGGACACCGACACGACATCCGTGCGGGGTGTCAAATACGGTATACTCTGACCCGGAGGCCATGTGCTCGCTGATAAAGCAGTGCAGCTTGCGGTGGCGGCGGCAATCCCCGTTGGGCATGGCGACGACGTAGGTGTTGTAGAGGGTGCCATCTTCCGAGGCTTCTACCAGCCCGGCGCCGATGGTGATTTGGTAGTGCCGGGCCAGGGCAAGGAGGATCTGTGATGCGCTGCCACCACAGACCGGTTCAGCCAATGCGGTCAGTGCCGCCCGCGAGAGTTTCCGTAGGTGCCAGTACCCGGTGATGCAGCACTCGGGGAAGGCTATGATCTCGACGCCCTGCCGGTGTGCCCGTTCCACAAAGTGCCTGATTCGCTCCAGGTTGGCCTGCTTGTCGCCTGGCGCGTGCTCGAACTGAACTGAAGCAACGCGAATGTCTCTCATCTGCTCGTCCCCCTGGCATCAGCGCTATCCCAGGCATATCCAGACTGCCTGACCTTCGGTGTGCAGGCCGTGTTCGGTCCAGGGCTCGATGGCGATCAGATCCCCGCCCGCAACCGAATGCACGATGCCGTCCAGGCTGACTATGGCTTGACCCTCCACGATGTACCAAAGCTCCGGCTGTTCGTGCTGGTGTGGTTCGAAGGGGTTGCCAGGCGTGGTGACCCGAACGACAAAGTGTCTGGCCACGACCTCGAGTCCAGAAAGGGAGTAGGGCTTGCGCCCATTACGTTCCTCGATCTCGTTTCCTCTGATGATCATGGCATTCTCCTCGTGCACAGGGCGGAGGCACCGAAGTGATCCGTATTGGTCGGGACTGGGGCGGACAGGCGCGGCCCTGTGGCCTGTGCTTGGGCGGCTATGCGGTTACCGAACCGGACGAGAGGTATGCCTCGCACGGCGGCGCTCGCGCTTGATCAGCCAAACCCAGCGGGCTTGTCTTCTCGCGCCCCTTGAGTATACTTGACAAACCATACACTGTTTGGCATTTCCTGTCAATTCCTGTCCTGGACACGGCAGGTGCGAAGGCGGGACCCGCTGGAGGCGCGACGCGTGCGCGAGTGGGCCGTGGATCGGGCGACCGTGGGTTTGGCCTCGCGTCCTACAAGAGGTCCGTTTCAGACCCTGGAGAAGGAGAGAGCGATGGGCGTGCTTCAGTCTGCGCAGACGCTGCCGAGGATGGATGGCTACCATGGGATCTGGTACTATAACCAGCCGTCGGCCGACGAATACGCGTTCAAGTACAGCGGCGGCCTGGGAACTTACTGCGCGAAGCATATTCCGATGGCGTACTATGCCCCCGAGGTGGGAAAGACCTTTTTCTGCTATGGGGGTACCGTTCCCGGGGAGCAGCGACTCTTGGAAATGGTGTCATACTACGACCACCGTACCGGGACTTTGCCTCAGCCGGTCGTCTTGCTGGATAAAGGCACAGAGGATGCTCACGACAACCCGGTGTTGATGCTGGACAGTGATGGATATGTCTGGGTCTTTGCCAGCTCTCACGGGACAGCCCGACCGTCATACATCTTCCAAAGCGAGCAACCCTACGAGATCGGTGCCTTCCGAACGATCGCGGAAACCAATTTCTCCTACCCTCAGCCGTGGTTCTGCAAAGGGCACGGATTCTGCTTTCTCCACACCCGGTACATCGACGGCAGGCGATTCCTACACTGGATGAACAGCGAGGATGGCCTGTCCTGGACACGACCTCAGCCCCTGGCGCGGGTGGCCCGAGGGCATTACCAGGTCAGTTGGGCTCGCGGGCGCCGTGTCGGAACCGCGTTCAACATGCACCCAGACCCAGGCGGACTGAACTGCCGTACCAACCTCTACTACCTGGAGACAGATGACCGGGGTAACACGTGGCGCAATGCGCAGGGGGAACCCGTGCGCACGCCCCTTGAGGACGCAGAGAATCCTGCCTTGGTGCGTGACTATGCAGCGGAAGGGCAGTTGGTATACCTGAAGGACCTGAACTATGATGCCGACGGCAACCCTGTGGTTCTCTACATCCTGAGCAGCGGCTACGAGTCTGGTCCGCGGAACGGCCCACGACGCTGGATGACCGCGCGGTGGACAGGCGAACAGTGGGACATCCGGGGTACCATCCAATCGGACAGCAACTATGACACGGGCTGTCTGCACGTGGAGCAGGGGGGGCTTTGGCGGATCATCGGGCCGACAGAGGCCGGGCCGCAGCGCTACAACCCCGGTGGAGAGATGGCCGTGTGGCTGTCGAGCGACCAAGGCCGTACCTGGACGCGGGAACGGCAGATCACACACGGCAGCGCCCACAACCACACCTACGCGCGCCGGCCTGTGGGTGCCCATCCAGGGTTCTATGCGTTTTGGGCGGACGGGCACGCCCGGCAGCCGTCCGAGTCTCGACTCTACTTCTGCGATCGCCCTGGACAGTCTGTGTGGCGACTGCCTACAGCGATGGGAGGCCCCGCACAGGAGCCCGAGCCAGTGTTCCCTGGCAGACAGGCTTGAGGCGAGGAGTAGGGGATGTACAGTGTGTCAAGATGATCAGGAGGCATTCCATGCCCTTCCAGGACGTCTACTGCCCTGTCCAAAAGATCACCACAGGGCCGTACAGGCATTTCTTTGGCCACTATGACAAGTCTCCGTGGGACGCGCCGGAAAGGACGATGCTTGCCCTACGCGTGTCCTTTAGGGACCGACCGCCCACTCCAGAGGACGTCGCGGTCATCGGCAGAGTGCATCCAGGGAACGGCTGCCGCTGGCAGCCACTCGCAGAGACCGCAGCCTGGAACTGGCAGCAGGGCACCTTGCTCCAGTGGCTGCCGCCGTCGTACGATCGAGAGATCGCGTTCAACGGGAGAGAACGCTCATTTTGTACCATCCTGATACGAACACCTGGTTCAACGTTGGACGCTTCTACTCGTCGCCCCAGATAGGGGGGGAGATTCGCTGCGATCTGCACCCGAGGTGGAGCCGGAACGGGCATCAGGTATGCATCGATTCCATCCACGAGGGAGAACGTCAGATGTACGTGATCGACGTGTCGGAAATCGTGACATCGAGCCCCGCCGTGGGGGCGTGCAGTTCTGAGCAGAAGTCCTAGCGCGCGGCTGGCCCTGCTTTCCTGAGCTTGATGCGGCGACGCAGACACCTGGGCGCCAGGTAGAGGTCAGGACTCGGATGAGCGTTGTGTGACGCGGGCAGGTACTCCTCCCAGAGGCCGGGTGCGTAGATCCTGGCGACCCAGGCCCCCCGGTGAACGGGGTCGGCCAAAGTCTTGACAAAAGGTACCCTTCATGATATGCTTGTCCCGTATCAGAGTGCCTGTGGTCGGTTGCTCGGCACAGATATTCGCGCATGTTGTGAGCCAGAATGGGAGCCCGTGAGCATGATGTATCCACGAAGTGAGATCCTGTTCCCACACCGATGTGTGGCCACCTTGAAGCTGATGAGGGGACCGGAGTGGCAGAACTTGGTCGCGCAGATCGCTGACCTGCCCGATGATCACAGGGACAGCCTGGCCTTTGCGCTCATGATGATCAAGCTGACCGGCTGTCTCAACTGCGACCTGGATAGCTATAAGGCTTCCTTGGGATGCTGCACCTGTGCAAGGCGAGCAATCAACGCGTTCAAGGGGAGTGACAAGCTCCTTCTGCGCAGGTTTGGGGAAGCAAAGAGGGAACTGGCAGAGTACCTGGCCGAACACGAACTGGCTCTGCAGGAGAAGCCACGGCACGATGCACCAGAGACTGTGCCCACGGACTGAGAGTGTGGTCCAGTCCAGGAGACCCGTTCGCACTCGCAAGGACGGGTCTCTTGTTTTTGGCCCACCATGCTCCACCAGACAGGGATGCCACGATGCACGTTGTGATCTTTGCCAACGGAACGATCGACAACCCGGAGAGCATTCGGCACTACCTGGCTCCGTGCGACCTTGTGCTGTGCGCCGACGGGGGCACACGTCACGCACACGCGCTGGGCGTGCGTCCAGACGTCGTGGTAGGGGACATGGATTCCCTTGATCAAGACCTGCATGACGAGCTGGGGGCGGTCGGCACGGAGTTTCTGGCTTTCCCAGCGGCCAAGGATGAGACCGATCTTGAGCTGGCCCTGTTGTACGCCGTAGAAAGGGGTGCGACACAGGTCACCGTCCTTGGGGCCTGGGGAGGTCGCATCGACCACGAGCTTGGGAACGTGCTGCTCCTGGCTCATCCTGGGTTGGCGGGGGTCGCCGTTCGCATGGTGTCTGGCAGGCAAGAGATCACGCTCATCCGCCGGGAACTCACTCTGTACGGGGACCCTGGAGACTTGCTGTCGCTGTTGCCCATCGGCGGACACGCGAGTGGCATCGTCACCGCTGGGTTGCGATACCCACTCCGGAATGAGAGACTCTGCCTCGGGCCGGCACGGGGAATCAGCAATGTCTTTGTCTCCCCGGATCCGGTCGTGCGTCTGCGGTCGGGGTTGCTGTTGGCGGTCCACACTCGCTGCTCGCGGCCTTGAGAAATGGGAATGCAGCGCTCTGGCGGGTTGGTGCACGTGCCGCGGTAAGCCTCGCAGCAAAGGCCTCTGCATACTGGAGCAAGCCATTGGCTGGTAAGGTTCGCATATCCATTTTGCTCGGACTCTATACGCTTGTGGCAAGCACGTACAGCATCGTCACGCCGATCATGGAAGCGTCTGACGAGCTGTGGCACTATCCGATGGTAAAGTACGTCGCCGACCATGGGTCACTGCCGGTCCAGGAGCCAGGCGTCGAGACGCCTTGGCGGCAGGAGGGCAGCCAGGCCCCACTGTACTATCTCTTGAGTGCGGCGCTGACCTTCTGGATCGACACCTCTGACGCTGACCACGTTCGCTGGGAGAATCCTCACGCCGACAACGGGATCATCCGTGAGGATGGCAATACGAACCTGATCATTCATCGCCCGACGGAGGGAGTTCCCTGGCGCGGGACCGTCCTGGCGATCCACGTGGTCCGCTTTGCATCTGTGTTGATGGGGGCGGGGGCTGTCTACCTGACCCATCGGCTCGTGCTTGAGCTGTGGCCTGATCGCGCAGGTCTGGCGATCGCGGCTGCGGCGATCACGGCCTCTAACCCGATGTTCTGTTTTATCACCGGGTCCGTCAACAACGACAACCTCGCGATGCTGACCAGTGCAGCCGCGATATGGCTGCTGGTGCGGCTGGTGAGACACCACAGTCAGCAGGACGCTCTGCCGAGACGGGTATGGTGGAGAGATGCCGCTGTCCTGGGGATCACTCTCGGCCTTGGGGTCCTGACCAAGTCTCAGTCCATGGGTCTGCTGTTGGTCACAGCACTCGCTGTGACGTACGTGGCCCGGAGGCAGCGGTCGCGATGGCACCTGCTCGTCGGCGGGTTTGTTACGGGCGGACTGGTGATCCTGATCGCTGGCTGGTGGTTCCTACGCAACGCGATCCTCTACGACGGCGATTGGGCGGGCATTGAGCGTTTCATCCTCATCCTGGGCTATCGCGTTCCGCCAGCTACGCTCCGACAACTGTGGGGCGAGCGGCAGGGCTTTATGATGGCCTACTGGGGCCTGTTTGGTGGTGTGAACCTACCACTGCCGGGGTGGATATACGCGGCTTTGAACGGCGCGTTACTGGTCTCTGTCGCGGGCCTTGTTGTGGGGATAGGCAGGCGGGTCGTGGAGGGGATCTTGTCGCGCGCCAGAGCAAGGTCGCGGAGTGGCCTGGAACCGCATGACGTGCAGCTTTTGCTGGTGTTCCTGTGGCCGGCCATTGCCTTTGCCCTGTGGGCAGTGTGGGCGAGGAGAACCTGGTCTTCGCAGGGTCGGCTGGTATTCTCGGCGATCTCTGCCTGGTCCACCTGGATGGCGGTTGGATTGAGCCAGCTTATGCCCCGGCGCTGGGCGAACGTGCTGCCTTGCGCCGTGGGGGCGTTCATGTTGGCCGTCGCCGCGTGGTCGCCCTTTGGCGTGATCGCACCGGCGTATCGCGCACCTGTGCTGCCGGCAGGCGTCGATCCGGCGCCAAGCCACGTGCTTCGGGCCAATATGGGAGGGCAGCTCAGGCTGCTGGGCTATGACGTGGATAACGTGTCTGCCAGACCAGGTGAGTCCTTCCGCTTTGCGCTGTATTGGGAGTCGCTGGGAGAGATGGACCGCAACTGGAGCATATTCAGCCACATCCTTGACCTCGAGCTGGAGGTACCTGTGGCTGTCCGCGACCGGTACCCGGGAGAGGGTTTGATGGCGACGAGTCTCATGGACCCTGGGACACGCTGGGTCGACCGGTACGTGGTTGACCTGCCAGAGACGGTCTATGCGCCAAGCGACGCCGTGTTGGAGGTCGGCCTATATGACGTGGCGAATGGCGAGCGCCCGCCGATTGTCATCGAGCAGGGCGAAGGGGTAGAGGTCGTGGCGAATGGCTTGCGCTTCCAGCCGCTGCGCGTCGAACCGCGCCCGGGCGATCTGCCCAACTCGGTCCGCATCAACTTTGAGGACAAGATGGCGTTGGTGGGGTGGGAGGTGGATGGGCGCACGGCCGCGCCAGGCGAATCGATCTACCTGGTGACCTACTGGGAGAGTCTGTCGCTGCTGGAGGAGCCGTACACCGTATCGGCGCAGGTGGTGGATGTCGATGGGCGCAAGGCAGCGCAGTGGGATAGCTGGCCTGGGAACACGGATACATCGGGGTGGTATCTGGGACAGCAGGTCGAGGATGAGCGTGAACTGAGCATTGGTCTTGATGCGCCTCCCGGCGGGTATGACCTGGTGCTCCGGGTCTACTGCCGGGAGACGCCGGAAACGCTGAGGCTCTTGCGCACGATCGACTCTGACGGGCGCGTACTGTCGATCGACAGGGTGGTGTTGGGAAAGGTGCGCATCGGGCGATGAGTAGCGCGATAGAAGGGACGACTGCCGAGCCAGCGATGGTGAGGACGATGGATCAAAGACTTCTTGGCTGGTGGCAAGACTATGGCGCGTACCTCTTGGCGGCGATCTTTGCCGGCGTGTTCACGTGCCTACCGATCCTGCAGTTTCACGCGTTCCGGACGCTTGGGCTGGACTTTGCTGAGCTCGACCAGGCGATATGGAATACACTGCGGGGCAGATTCCTCTACTCGACGTTCCATCACTTTACCGTCTTTTCCAATCACTTCTCGCCGATCATGGCGCTGTTCGCTCCCTTGTACGCGATCTGGTCGGACATCCGCCTCCTGCACGTGGAGCAGGCCATTGGCTTGGCGGCTGCGGGGCTGATCCTGTACAAGGCGGTCCGATCCAGACATCCGTCCCTTGCTCCCTGGTTTCTGCTTGCATTCTATCTGAACCCGGCGCTGCACGAGATGGCACTCAAGGAGTTCCGTCCGGTGGTCGTGGCGGTGCCCTTTGTTGCGCTGGCATCGTACGGACTCTATGTGCACAAGCGATGGTTGATGCTGCTTGGCCTGGTGCTCGCGATGATGTGCAAGGAGAATCTTTTTCTGGTCGCGGGGATGTTTGGCGTCTACCTGATCCTGTTCGAGCGAGACTGGAAGTGGGGCGCACCACTGGCTGTGATCGGGTGGGTGGGGGCATTCGCGCTGACGCTCTGGCTGCTGCCCACCCTCTTCCCCGGTTGGCCTGACCAGACTGTGTACGAGCAGATGGACTATCTGGGTATCCCCGGAGAGACGTACGGCGAGATCTGGCAGAACCTGACGCGAGCTCCGTGGACACCGCTCCTGCGCCTGGTTGATCGCGACGCGCTGCGCGCTCTCTGGCGGATCTTTTTGCCGCTGGGGTTGGTGCTGCCTTTCCTCGCCTCGGACTGGGTGTTGATAGGACTGCCCTCCATCGGATACATGCTGATGGCCGGGAACTGGGGCATGCACCAGCTCAGGGGATGGTATCCGGCGAGCTTTCTGCCAGCCTTGTTCATGTCCGTAGGCGCGGCTCTCACACGGCGTGACAGGCTGTGGGCACGCTGGCTTACGGTGGGCTTGCTGTGCGGGACCATTCTCGGCTATGTGCTCTACAGTCCCGCGCCCCTGGGAGGAAAGTACGATCCCTCCCTGTACCGGGTAACGCCTCGAGACCATCTCTCGGCTCAGGTCGTGGCTGCGGTGCCTCCAGGCGGTCGTGTGGCAGCCCAAGACCCGTATATCACTCATCTCTCTCAGCGAGAGTTCGTCTATCTGTATCCCTGGATTCGGATAGGTGCGGAGAATGTCGAGTACTTTGTGCTTGACCGGCACGCGAACCCATACCCCTCCAGCCCGTCCGAGATCAACGAAGCGATCGACAACATGCTGGCGGACCCTTCCTTCGTAGTTGAGCGAGAGGCGGATGGCATCTACCTGTTCCACCAGCGTGGCGAGCACCTGCCAGCCATACCAGTGCAGAAAGTCGCTGGCGGGTCGATGATGCTGGACCGGGTCGAGGTCGCCGCTCGAGATGAGCAAGGCTTTTACCAAAGCACCGATGGCGAGCCAATCGAACTCCAGCGGGGAGGGCAGGTGCGGATCAGTCTCTATTGGGAGGCGCTGGCCCCGCCCATCGCCGAGCGCACAGTGTCGGTGAGAATCGCCGATGCCCATGGGGCTCTGATTGCCCTACAGGACAACCAGCCTGGACAGGGGAACAAGCCAACGAGCTGGTGGCAGACCGGATGGCAGCTCCGAGATGTGTACTACCTGACAGTCTCACCGGACGCACAGAGCGGGCAAGCAAGTCTCGATGTCCTGGTGTACGACAGCCACAGTCTGGAGATGGTCCCCTTTGCCGATGGAAGCGAGGTCATCCAGCTTTGCGAGCTGAACCTGGTCCAGTGAGCTGCCACTGTCTCGGGAGCGATGTGATGAGTCGCAGAGGAATGCTGTGTACCCTGGCTGGCCTGGTGCTGCTCTACCTGACGGCAGGTACGATATATGCTGTGGCCACGCCTGTGTTCGAGGCGCCCGACGAGTCCTCCCACTTTTTCGTGGTCAAGCATTTGGTGGATCATCATCGTTTGCCCGTCCAGCGCGGGGAATCGAGAGGCCTGTGGGACCAGGAGGGGAGTCAGCCTCCCTTGTACTATCTGGTGGGCGCAGCTCTGGTGGGCTGGATCGACCTGTCGGACGCAGAAGACTTGGCGTGGGCCAACCCCCAAGCCAACATCGGTGACCCAGCCAATCCGGGCAACAAGAATGCCTACATTCATCCTCCCGAGCAAGACATTCCCTGGCGAGGCTCAGTGCTGGCGGTGCACGTGCTTCGTTTCTACTCGCTGCTCCTTGGGGCGGGGACCGTGGTCTTTGCCTGGGCGATCGTGCGCACCTTGTTTCCATCCAGGCCGGTGTTGGCTTTGGTCGTTGCGGCAGTCGTGGCCAGCATTCCTCAGTTCTTGTTCGTCACGGCCTCTGTGAACAACGACAATGCGATGGCTTTCCTCAGCGCACTGTCCCTCTACCTGCTCCTGCGGCGCCTGCGGGACACCTCCGGCGGGTTGGCAAAGCTCTCCTTGGGCTCGCTTGCGACCGGAAAGGGGGGTTGGGCCGGGCTGGGCGTGGTCCTGGGGCTGGCATCGTTGTCCAAGCTGAGCGGACTGGCACTGCTGGGGCTGGCCGCGCTGACTATCGCCCTGCTGGCGTGGCATCAGCACTCCCCCGCATCGCTGTGGAAGGGCCTGCTGGCTGTGGGCGTCCCCGTGATCGCTGTCGCGGGGTGGTGGTATGCGCGCAACGTTGTCCTATACGGCGAACCGACCGGCCTGACGGCCATGTGGCAGGTGGTGGGACGCCGCGAGGGATTCGGCGCCGACCTGTGGGAGGAGTTCCGCGGCCTGCGCCATTCGTTCTGGGGCCTGTTCGGCTGGTTTGCCATCCCCATGGCCGGCGGTGTGTATCGCACGCTCGACGTGCTGTCCGTGCTGTCCTTGACTGGCTTGCTCATCGAGGTGGGCACCTGGGCATCCTGGGGACTGGCCCGGGGCGCGTGGAGCTGCGTGCGTCATCGTGAGCCCGAATGGGGGGCAGCGTACCGCCCGCTGGCACTGCTTCTCTTGGCCACGTGGGCAGGCATCGTGTTCGTCTTGCTTGTGCGCTGGACATCGCTGACAGAGGGAACGCAGGGCCGACTGCTGTATCCCGCCGTCGCGCCCCTGGCGATGTTTTTTGTCCTGGGGCTAAGAGCCTGGTTCCCGCGCGTCGGGTTAGCGCGGGATATGGGCAGTGTGGTCCTGGCTCTCGCAGCGTTTGCTCTGGGCATAGGGGCGCCTTTTGCGTGGATCGCCCCAGCCTACGCCCGCCCTGTGACGGTCGACAGCCTGCCGGAAGGCGCGATCCCGATGGCCCTGCAGTTTGGGGATGCGATCACGCTTCGCGGTGTGAGGTTCTCACAGGATACCGTGCATCCTGGCGAAACGTTCGAGACGGAGCTGTTCTGGGAGACCGTGCGATCTCTGGCCGAGGAAGGTGAGATCATGGTCCGAGTTCGTCTTCTCGACGTGGACGGTAGTGCTGTGGCACTTGAGGATTCCTATCCCGGATCGGGCGCTTTTCCAACCTCCTTGTGGCCCGCAAACGAGCTTTTGGCCAGCCGCCAGTACCTCCCGGTGGGTTCGGACACGCCAGCTCCCTTGGTTGCACGGCTCGACATCGGCCTCTATGATGCCAACTCGGGAGAGAGCCTGCCCTCCGGTTCGCCGGAAGCGCCCACCATTGGAAGGGTCAAGGTCATCCCTCGCCGCTGGCCCAGGATCCGCAAGAGTGAGATCGTCGCGCGCTTTGGTGTCGGGGTGTCGCTCGCGGGGAGTATCTCGGAAGAGGTGAGCGATCCGGGAGAGGTGATTTCAGTGACCTTGCTGTGGAGAGCAGAGACCGCTCCGGGGCGCAACTACACTGTCTTTGTCCATCTGGTGGATGGCGCGGGGGCGGTCTATGGGTATGGAGATGGCGCGCCGCGCCTCGGAGACTACCCAACCTGGTGGTGGTCGGAGGGCGAGGTGGTGGAAGATGAGCATCTCTTGCTGGTCGCACACGACGCTCTGCCGGGACGCTATCACGTCAAGGTGGGGATGTATGACGAGAGCGGTCGTGTTGCAGCGTACAGCCCCACTGGAGAACGCTTGCCCGACGACGCCGTCGATCTGGGCGAGATAGAGGTCAGGTAGGTCATGAAGACAGCCCACCTGGACCGGCGTGACCTGGGTATCGCACTGCTGCTGCTCGCGGTCACTTTGGCCTTTCACTGGCCCTTGATCACGCCAGACGTGCCAGAGCGACAGTCCTACCCCGACGGGGATTTCTATGGCCAATTCCACGCCTTTGCCACCTACGAGCACGATCGGCTTTGGGCTGGCGAAATCCCCCTCTGGAATCCACACAATTTCGGAGGGCACCCGTTCCTGGCAGACATCCAGGCTGCAGTCTTTTACCCACTCAGCCTGCTGACGATACTCCTCAGCGGGCCAGGCCCGTTTTCGCCGCTGTGGCTGGAGCTGGAGGCGATCGCCCACTTTTACCTCGCTGCCCTCTTCACATATCTGTTCGTGCGGCGGGTGACGAGGACTCGGGCGGGAGAGCCGCGGCGAGTGGGGGCACTCGTCTCTGCATTGACGTTTGCCTACGGCGGGTATCTGACCAGCTATCCTCCCCTGCAGTTGGCGATCTTGGAGACTCAGGTCTGGCTTCCGCTGATCCTGCTGCTCCTGGACGTCGGCCTGGCCGGGCGGCAGAGACGTGCCCTGCTCGGGGCGGGCGCGCTTTGGGGTGTCGCGCTGTTGGCGGGACATCCCCAGTCAGCGATGTATGTGACCTATGCCGCTCTAGCATACGGTCTATTCCGGTCGTGCCAGGAAAAGCTGCACTGGCGCTGGGCGCTGACCGCTCAGCTCTCCTGGCTCGGGACTGGCCTGGGGATCGCTGCCGTCCAGATCCTGCCGTCCTGGGAGTTCATGCAGCTCTCGGTGCGTGCGCGCTCCTCCTACGGGACACTGGCAGCCGGCTTTGGCCTGCGCGACCTGGCGCAGGTCCTGCTTCCGGGCATGTTCACGCATTGGTCGCCCATCTACGTGGGCGTCTTGCCGCTCTTTCTCGCTGGAGTAGCCTTCGTGGGAGGCCATTCCTTCAGACCACGACAAAGCAGGGAGAAGGCCTTCTGGGGCATCCTAGTCGTGGTCAGCCTGCTGCTTTCCTTTGGCGGCAAGGCATTCCTCTACCGCCTGTTCTATTGGGCTGTCCCGGGTTTCAATCTGTTTCGCTCTCAGGAGAGAGCGATCTACCTGACCAGCTTTGGGCTCGCCGTATTGGCTGGGTATGGGTGGGATCGGCTGTGCACGTTCGATAAGAACGTCGCAGCGGTACGCTGGGCTCGCCGGGGATCTCTGGCCTCGGGGTGCATCGCGCTGATCACGGCGGGTATCGCGTGGCGCATTGGGTCCCTGCGCTCGAATCCGGAGTGGCTGGGGGCGCTGGCGCGGTGGCTTGGATGGAGTTGGATCGTGTGGGCTCTCCTTCGCTGGATGCCTGCCAGGGGCAGTACACGCAAGCGTGCACTGTGGTCTGCCCTCGCGCTCCTCTTGGTGGCGGCTGATCTTGGCGTGACGAATATGGGAGCGAATCTGTCGCCTGGATCCGCCGGATTCCACGTGTATGACGCTGGCTGGCTGGGACCAGTTTTTGGAGACAGCGGGATATACCGGATAGCCAATGAGTGGGGACTGCCTGGAAACGGTGGATGCTGGCTAGATGCACACGATCTATATGGCGCCAGTCCCCTGCGACTTCAGGCTCACAAGGAAATAGCGGATGCCCTGCCCCATTGGCGTCTGTGGCAGTTGTTTGGAGTCCGCTACGTGGCGACATGGGAGCACGACCTACCTGGCCCGTTCCCAGCGACGCGAGTGGCGATGCGGGGAGAGGAATGGGCCAAGAACACGGTGTACGTGCACCGGATAGTGCCCCGCTTTCCGCGGGCTTGGGTCGTCCACCGTGCCCGGCAGGTGGACGATGAGCAGGCGCTGTCGCTGCTGGCAGACCCCGAGTTCGATCCCTTCGACGAGCTCTTGGTGGCTGGCCCCGTCCCAGAGGAATGGGCGTTCAGCTCCCCTGGCCTTCCGGCAACGGTCGAGATCACGTCGTACGCGCCTGAGCAGATCGCTCTATTGGCGGATCTGTCTGTGCCCGGATGGTTGGTGACCGGAGAGTGGAACTACCCTGGCTGGCAGGTGTGGGTAGACGGGCTCCAGCGGACCATACGTCGCGCGGACTATGGACTGCGAGCCGTTCCTCTGGACGCAGGCTCTCACCGGGTCGAGTTCCGCTACCGTCCGACAAGCGTACGCGTCGGGGCAACCATCTCGCTGTTGACGCTGTCCTTGGCGGTTTCGTTGATGCTGCGCAAAGACAACCGGCAGACAGCTATGAGGGAGTAGACCATGGATCGATTCATAGAGGAACGTAGCGCTGAGCGCCTTCGTGCGTTCTTGACTCTGGGGGATGACCGCAAACGCAACTGGGTAGTGGCGGGCATGCTGGCTGGAGTCGCACTGGTTGTTGGCGCTTTGCTGGCCTATCTGACCCCAATCGGGGGTGTTGCAGTGATCGCTGCGTGTGTGGGTGCCCTGCTCATCCTGAGGGACGTGCGTTGGGGACTCTTTGCACTGCTGGCGATCGCCTGCGTGCTGCCCTTCGCCTCGCTCCCGTTCAGGATAGGATTCACGCCCACCTTTCTCGATCTTGTGCTCGGCGCACTATATGCGGTGTGGGCCATGCGGCTGATCACACGTCACCAGGATGACTTTGTGCTCACACCTCTCGGCCTGCCCGTGCTAGTTTTTGTCGCATTGGCGGTGTTTTCCTTTGTGGCAGGGCTGTCTCATTCACGCCCCTCCTCCAACGACCTGCGGACCTTTGCCGAGGTCTTGCTGGGCTTTGGCCTCTTTTTCCTGGCGGTCAATCAGGTCCGAGATGAATCGCTGCTGCGCCAGGTGACCGGCGCAGCCATTCTCGCTGGCGGTGCTGAAGCCGTGATCGGCGTTCTGCTGTATGCCGTGCCCAAGACCTGGGCTGTGCGGTTCCTCAGTCCCCTGGGCCGGCTGGGCTATCCGGTTGGCCTGGGTGCGCTGCGCTACATCAATGACGATCCGGGTCGCCCTATGCGTGCTATTGGTACCAACATCGACCCTAACATCCTGGGCGCGCTGTTGGTGATCGTGATGGCTCTTGCGGTCACTCAGATGTTTGCCCGGCGTCCAGTCCTTCCTCGCACGTGGGTTGCGTTGTGCGCTGGCTTTATGGGAGTCTGCGTGTTCTTGACCTATTCTCGGTCATCGATGCTTGGGGTGGTCGTTGCGGCTGGGCTGGTAGCGATGCTCAGGTATCGTCGCCTGCTGGTTCTATTGGCCGTCGTCGGTGCTCTTGTGCTGCTCTTGCCTCTGACACAGGCGTACGTATCGCACCTGGTCCAGGGCGTCCTGATCGAAGACCGGTCGACGCAGATGCGGATGGGCGAATACCAGGATTTCTTCAAGCTCATCCGGCGCTATCCGTGGATAGGGGTGGGTTTCGTGGGTGCGCCGGATGTGGACCTCTATGTTGCTGTGGCGAGCATCTACTTTGCACTGGCTGCGCAGATGGGCATCGTTGGCCTGGCGGCGTTCCTACTTGTCGCTGCGGTGTACCTGGTCTATCTCTTCCGCGCCTTGCGCGCGCTGCCGGCGGATTCGCCGTGGGAGCCTTTTGTGCTGGGATATGGAGCTGCCGTCTCAGGGAGCCTGGTCAGTGGGTTTCTGGACCATACGCTGTTGACCTACCCGCACGCGGTGGCCCTGTTTTGGCTGGTACTAGGGCTGGGAGCTGCATCGGGACATATGGCGCTACAGGGAGCAAAGGAGCGGCTCCAAGGGCGTGCTTCGGGGAATGGCTCCCACTTTGTTGACAAAAACGGGACGTGCACTTGTACTGAGAATTAGGTTATGTTCTGCTGCGCCACAAGGTGTAGCGCGCCTGACCTCATCCAGGGAGATATTGTCAAATGTTGTGGATCAGCAGATCTTGCGCGCATCCGTAGGGTCCACACGATGGATGAACTGTCTATGCCTCGTCCGGCCGAGATACCTGGCGCTGCCCGTCCGGGAACTTGACACCCACTTGAACCAACGCCACAAGGTGCGGAGCATTTATCCTTCGCCAACGCTTCTCGGCTGCGAGCAGCAGCTTGAAGGCCATCGCCAGCCCGGCCTTGCGAGAACCTGCTCCCTTGGTCTTCCTGGTTCGAGCCTTAACGGTGGAGAATGGCGACTCGATTGGGTTGGTTGTTCGCAAGTGGATCCAGTGTTCCGCCGGGAAGTCAAAGAACGTTAACAACTCATCCTGGTCCTTGGTCAAGGTGTCCACCGCTTTGGGGTACTTGGCCTCGAATTCCTGAGAGAACCGCTCGATGTCCTGCAACGCACTTGGCCGATCGGGAGCACGCATGATCTCGTGCACGCGCAGCGTATCCTTGGCTCGGGGCTGTACCCGTTTCGGTAGTTTGTCGAGCACGTTCGCGATTTTATGTACCCAACAACGCTGTTCTTCCGTCTCTGGATACACTTGGCGTAGCGCAGACCAAAAGCCCAATGCGCCGTCGCCAGTGGCCAGCTTGGGGGCAAGCATCCCCCGTCGCTCGAGATCTCGCAGCAAGCTAAGCCACGATTCAGCGGATTCTCGATATCCATCTTCCAGAGCGATGACTTCCTTGGTGCCGTCGGGCAGTACGCCGACCACCTAATCGGCGAGACAAGCCAGTTGCTTGTCTTCGCCCAAACGGACGTTAAAGTAGACGCCATCTGCCCATACATAGACGTATTCTTTTCCTTTTAAAGAACGTTTACACCAACCTGCGTGCTCGTCTTGCCATACCGAAGGTATCTCAGCAGGCGCGTAATCGTTGTGGCTGAGAATCCCGCCGCGTCTGCACCTAGCAAGACAGGGATGGCTTCCTCAAAGTCTCCCGTGGACAGGCCGCGAAGGTACAACACTGGCAACGCTTCGTTCAATCTCGGTGAACGTCGCATATACGGTGGCACGCTTCGCAGTCTTGCTCGTAAAGCGCTGCTCCGGTCGCCGATCATCCACTCGTGGAGCCTGAAACTGGATGCTGCCTGCTCCTAGACTGACCGTCCGCGGCTCCGCTTTTCCATTGCGGACAACGAGTGCGTGCCCATTTTCATCACGCAGATGGCGGAGCGTCTCGACGTATTGCTCTACTTCCAGCTCCAGTGCAGCCAGGATCATCCGTCGAGCACCCTCTCGGGCCAGTTCGTCCAATGTCTGCGTGATTTCAGGAATTTGCTCTCGATTCTCGATTGTGGTACTCTTGTCCATGGCGTATCCTTTCTACGGCTCCGGGCCGTGGTTGGAGTGTGGTGACCCCAACAAGGATACGCCACTTTTCTACTTCTCGCCAATCCACAACTTTTGATTATATCTCGTCAGTGACGCTTACGGATGTTGACTCGCGCACCGTGACCCTCTATGTGCTGTCCACGATGGCAGTGGTCGTGACGGTCGCACGCCTGCTGAACGGAGCGCCGTGGACGCCCGTCTCCGCATCGGGCTGGATGGCTGTCCTGGGGCTGACGATCTTTCCGACGATCCTCGCTCGGTTGTTGGTATTTGCCGGTCTGCAGAGCCTCGGAGGGATGCAGACCTCGCTTCTGAGCCTGGCTGAGCTGTTGGTGACGCTGCTGATCGCCTATCTCTGGCTAGGGGAGCGGCTGGCGGTCTGGCAGTGGCTGGGGGGCATCTTGCTGGCGAGCAGTGTTGCCCTGGGTAGTCGCGAAAGTCACCTTGAGTTGAGCTGGGAGGATTTGCTGCGCGAAGGTCGCTGGCGTGAGCTCGAGTGACGATCTGTGATGGCCTGGGTCGCGGCCGTCAACGCCGCGAGACGGTCAGAGTGACTCACTGCTGGACGAATGTCTCCGAGACCCAACCCGTCTGGTCCTGAGCGCTGACCTTGAGGTAGGCTCGGCCCTGTGCCTCTGACCACGTTTCGGCCAGTACCGACACCGGTGTGCCGTGTGGCAGCTCGCCAGTTTTATCTCCGCGTGCTGCCCCTTCCCCGGGTCGTTCCCAGAGCACGATCGCATCTCCTGCCTGCTCGCACAGAGGGCACCACAGTGTCGCCGCAGAGAAGACGCGCTCGGGCGTTGATCGGATGCGCTGCCGGGCTCGAGGCACGATGATCGTCACGACGATCAGAAGCACAAACAGGCCCAGAGCCAGCGTGAGGGCCATCGCCCCAGCAAGCATCGTGTTCCGATAGGCCCTCCTGCGGTGGGCTTCTGTGATCTCCCGCGACTCTTGGGCATCCTGGGGCCTGGGCGGAACGGCCGATCCCAGGCCGGGCAAGCGGCCGCCGATGCCTGCTGTGGGCGCCGGGGCGGGAAACACCGGCGCAGCGGACCAGGGAGCGTTCTGATCCTCAGGCACCACCGCACTTGACGGTTGTGGCACTGATTCGCCGAGGGGGGGTGCCGGCGGCGGGGATGCACTGGACGTGGTGCGAGCGTCCAGCCGATCCAACGCGGCGCGGGCAGCTGGATCCATCGGATCGGCGAGCAGCGCGTGGATCACGCACTCACGTCGTTGGGCAGCGGTCGCTGCGACCTCGCTCATCCACAGCCAGGCCTGAGCGTTGTTCGGGTCGTCGCGCAAAAGCTGGGCGAGCAAGCGTTGGCCGGTACCATGGTCGCCCAGCCCTATCGCGGCGACCGCGTTTGCGAGCAATGTTTGATGATCCATCTCAGGTGGGCAGAAGAGGGTCCCCTGGATGGCTGAGCATCCAGGGGACCCTGCCTTCTATGGAACCGCTATGACGGCGATCGTAACCTCTTCGCCTTCGAGTTTGAACGACTCCACGTGACTGCCTGCAGGCGGTGGGCCGGGGCGCACCTCCACCGAGAGCGTCTCCGCAGCGATGTACTCTACCTCTGTCTCGAACACCGTGCTGAGTGTCTCACCCGCCTGGTAGCTCAGCGCGATCCGGTCTTCTATCTCGAGACCAGCATTCTTGCGTGCATCCTGCACCCGGCGGACGATGTCGCGTGCTAGTCCTTCCTGCACCAGCTCTGGCGTGAGTTCCGTATCGATCCCGACTACGATCCCACCCGCATCGGCTACGGACAGCCCTTCTCTGGCCCGCATCCGGACCTGGGCTTCTTCTGGAAGCAGCACCACGGGGGCGCCTTCGACTGTAACCGTGACAGGGCTGCCCTCTTGCAGGGCCTTGGCCAGAGGGGCAGGGTCGAGCGCGCGAACCGCAGCCTGCAGACGTGGGAATACGCGCCCGTGCTTCCTGCCCAGAATCTGTGGCAGCAAGCCGATCTCATAGTGTACCAGATCTCCTGCCTCTCGCGCAAAGTCGATCTCTTTGACGTTGAGCTCGTCGAGTACGACATCGGCCAGGCGTTCCAGCCGTGCCTGCTGGCGAGCGTCCGCGACGACCGTGGCCTTGGCCAGGGGCTGGCGGAGCTTGATGCTGGACGAACTGCGCGCGGCGCGACCCAGGGAGGCTACCTTGATGGCCACATCCATGTCAGCTATCAACTCCAGGTCGAGGAGGGCCTGGTCAGGGACGGGCCAGTCCTGGTGATGAACGCTTTCGGGAGCTTTCTCATCGATCGTCTTGACCAGGTTCTGATACATCACCTCCACGACAAAGGGCACAAAGGGCGCGAGCACTCGGCAGAGCGTGGTGAGGACAGCGTACAGGGTGCTGTAGGCAGCATCCTTGTCTGCGTCGTCCTCTCCCGCACCGCGCCAAAAGCGGCGGCGACTGCGCCGCACGTACCAATTACTCAACTGATCCACAAAGGGCTCGATCAAGTTGACGGCATCATAGACGTCATAGCCGTCCATCTCGGCCGTGACATCGGTGACGAGCTGCTGCAGCTTGCTCAAGACCCAGCGATCCAGTAGGCTGAGAGGCTTTCCAGTCAGCGGCTGACCGTCGGGCTGCCAGTTGTCGAGACGGGCATAATTGGAGAAGAAGGCATACACGTTCCACAAGGGAATCACGAAGCGTCTGCGCGTCTCATCGGCGGCGTGATAGCCAAAGAGCAGGTTCTGTTCCGGTTTGTGTGTGCAGTACATCCAGCGCATCACGTCCACACCCATCTTTTCGGCCGCGTCGTCGAACCAGATCGCGTTGCCCCAGCTCTTGTGCATCGGCCGGCCATCCTCGGCATAGAGCAGTCCGTAGGTATAGCAGTGCCTGAAGGGCGTGTGACCGGTCATCACCGTGCTCATTGTCAGCAGCGAGTAGAACCAGTTGCGGAACTGGCCGGGGAAGCTCTCGCTGATCAGGTCCGCAGGGCTCCACTTCTCCCAGTAGCTTTGGTCGCTCCGGTAGCGCACGGTGGACAGGCCGACGATGCCCGCATCTAGCCACGGGCTTCCGACATCTGGGATGCGACGGGCGACCTTTCCACAGTGAGTACAGTGGATGGTGACAGCGTCGATCCACGGGCGGTGAGGCGTGTGACCTTCAAAGGCGTCCCATCCATCTACGGCGCGTTCCTCGAGTTCCTCGCGACTGCCGATGACATCAAAGTGGCCGCACTCGCACTCCCAGATGGGTAGGGCCAGCCCCCAGTAGCGCTTCTTGGATATCATCCAATCGTGCATATTGCGCAGCCAGTCCATCTCGCGTTCCAGCCCAAAAGAGGGAGACCAGCTTGTCTCGTTCTGGACGACGTCCATGATCTGATAGCGTAGGCCAGCCTCCTTTTCCTCGTCAGTGACCTCCTCAAAGGGCTTGTCAAGTTGCTCGCCCATGTTGATGAACCATTCGTCCACCAGACGAAAGACCAGCTCTTCGCCGCAGCGCCAGCACACCGGGTACCGATGCGTATAGTCATCGATGCGGTAGACGAGTCCCTTCTTCTTCAGATCTCTGAAGATCGGGTCGCGCACCTGGTGCACGTTCATATCGGTCAGCCAGTCGAACGCGCCGACAAAGGTCCCCAGCTCGTCGAGAGGTGCGATGATAGGTAAGTGGTGCTCTTTGCCAAGCTGAAAGTCCTCGGCGCCGCATCCTGGGGCGATGTGGACGATGCCCGTGCCCTCTGCCTCTCCGACCTGGTCCCAGGGGATGACACGGTGCGGGTACGCAGCGTCCTCGTCTACCTGGAGCGCCTCGGCCACGACTGGTAACTCGTCGAACGGGCCGTCGTAGGTCCATCCCAGCAGCGACTGGCCTAGCTTTTCGTCGAGTACCGTATGCGCACCTCGCACTGCATTGGCCACAGCGCCTTTGGAGAGCCAGAACCTGTGATCGTCTTGTTCCACCAGCACGTAGGGGAGCTCAGGATGTACAGCCGCGGCAACGTTGCTGGTCAGCGTCCACGGAGTGGTGGTCCAAACCAGCAGCGATTCGCCCGGCCGCTCCCGCAGCGGGAACCGCAGGGTGATGCTTGGGTGTGTCAGCTCCACATATCCCTCAGTGACGATCTCGTGCTGCGAGATGCCCGTGCCGCAGCGCGCGCACCACGGCATGACGTCGTGCCCCTTGTAGATCCAGCCCCGCTCGTGACAGGACTTGAGCATGGTCCAGATCACATAGTTGTTCTCGTTGGCAAAGGTAAAGTAGGATCCGCCCATCTCTGGCATGCCCAATCGGCCCACGATCTGCTCGACGCGATCCGTGACCGGGCCGAGAGGCCCCTGGACGGTGATGACGCGAGCTGGATCCTTGGCCATCTCGGCCTCCAGATAGCGCAGAAAGTCCGGATCATTCCAGTCCATCCAGAACCCGAGGCGGATGCTCTGCTCGGTCTGGCGGGCGGCATACTTGAGCACGCGGCGCTTGCACACACTGACAAAGCTCTCTATGCCGTGCGCCTCAATGTCGCGCTTGGTACGGTACCCAAGCTCTTTCTCTGCTTCGACGGCCACCCACAGCCCCTGGCAGTCAAAGCCATTCTGGTAGCGGGTATCGTATCCTTTCATCGCCCAGTAGCGATGGAAGATGTCCTTGTATGTGCGTCCCCAGGCGTGATGTACGCCCATGGGGTTGTTGGCGGTGATCGGCCCGTCAACAAAGCTCCACGTCTGTTTGCCCTGGTTCAGTTCGCGTCGCGTCTCAAAGGCCTGGACGCGGTCCCAATAGCTCAGAACCTCGTGTTCCTGAGCTATAAAGTCAACTCGAGTGGGTACCTGATTGAACATTCTCATTCCCCTGTGTTATGTGTCTAGCGCAATGCGCAATCGCTTGTTGATCTTGCCCTTGCTCTCGTGTTTGACCACCCGAATGTGGCCCACCTGGCTTGTGTTGCTCACGTGCGTGCCGCCATCAGCCTGCATATCCAGACCCTCGATCTCTACGACACGCACGCTGGTAATCCCTTCAGGCAGCAGGTTGATCTTGGTGCGGATCAGATCGGGAATCAGGAATGCTTCGGCGCGTGGCAAGATGCTCGCTGTTACCTCGCGACCAGCAGCGACCTGCGCGTTGATCTTGGCTTCGACCTCTCCCGCAAAGCCAGCGCTCATATGGGCCAGCTCAAAGTCCATCCGTGCTTCCAGCGGCTGCATATTGCCACCCGTCACTTGAGCTCCATAGTCCCGCCAGATCACGCCACAGAGGATGTGCAGCGCGGTGTGCGTGCGCATCAGCGCAAAGCGGCGGCTCCAGTCCAGCCGCCCCTCGACATGGGTACCAGTGGCTGGCAGGGGGTGCAGACCACCGGTGTCCAGCCAGTGGAGTACGCGGTCGCCGGCTTTGCTGACCTTGGTCACACGGTATGTGTGAGACCGGGTCTTGACCGTACCCTCATCGTGCGGCTGTCCGCCGCCACCGGGGTAGAATGCCGTACGGTCGAGAACGATGGCCCCGTCTCGTGCGTCCGAAACCTCGGCCACGAACTCCTTTACGTAGGCATCCGTTTGGTAAAGCAGGACTGTCATTTCCACTCTCTCTTCGCGAGAAGAAAAACGCTTCCGCCCCGCAGGGGCGAAAGCGTCGATTAGCTTCCGTGGTACCACCCTCATTGCCTCCTCAGGAGGCCGCTCAGGGGACACGCATCATGTCCCCGTTCAGGTAACGGTGAACGACACCGGCCAAGTCTACTCAAGCGTGGTTGGCTCTTTCGGTTGGCGACTCCGGAGGGATTTTCGGACGACACCCTCATGTCCGGCTTGCACCTGACCCGGACTCTCTGGATGAGCGGTGTCTACCTACTCGTCTCCATCAATGTCTTTCGTCAATCTTTGACGCTATTGTATCACAGATGTACCAGGTTGTCAACACCTCTGCGCCTTGCTCGGAAGACTACTAGGCTCTCAGCTCTACTCCGGTCTCCTTTTGCATGGACAGCAGATCATACAGGTGGGCCAAGTTCGCCTGGTGAAGCTCCTCGGCAAGGCCATTGAGTGGAATCCGCGATTTGTGGCAGCTCTCGATGCTCAATCTGCGCAGTGTGTTCTTGGGCATCCCCTTGGCTACTCGCCTCTCCACCTGCTGCTCAATCGCGTCGAGATACTGAAGGCTGGTCTCGATCGCCTCTGGTATCTCACCTCGCAAGAGCACGTCGCCGTGCCCCTGGACGACATTGTCCATCGCTAATTCACTGAGCTTGTGCAGCGACTCGCGCATCACATGTCGGTCGCCGCCAACGATGTACGGGACGGGCATCACCAAGTCTCCAGCGAACAGCACCTTGTCCTCTTTGACGTAGACAGAGACCCCATCGCTGGTGTGGCCGGGTGTGTGCATCAGGGTAATGGTCTTTCTTCCGATATGCAGCGACAGTGTCCCGCGCTCGAACACCGTCTCCGGCAGCCGGACCTGCACCTCCAAGAGCTCTGGGTGCAGGTCCTGGTCTGCCTCAAGGATACGGTCACCGTCTTTCTCCAGAATGCGGCGACAACGCTCGTGGGCGATCGTCTCTCCCTCAAGGAGGTAGGTCCCGTAGGAGTGGTCAGCGTGGTGGTGGGTCAGGATGACGTAGCGGATTGGGCTCGTGCTGTACCTCCTAATGAAGCGAAGCATCTCACGAGTCTCCTGGGGAAATGGCAGGGTGTCGATCACAACGACGCCCTCTGGCGTAAAGATCGCGCTTGCCGTGACCTGGAGGTAGAGATCGCTTGTGAAGACAAAGATGTCCTCCGCTACCCGCTCCCGTAGCATACTTTCCTCCTACTATGGTACCCTGACTTCTCGTGCGTTCGTGTGTCGCGCCAGCACCAGGTGCCCTCACGACCAAAAACCACCAGGGTGGTCCTGGTGGTAGGATACGACAAGCCCCGCTGTGCCGTGTGCGGATTGGTTTTGAACCTGCATTCGCAGGTGGGTGCCTACCTGTAGAATCAGCAGTCGCGTGGACTGCTGCATTCCCTTCAAGAGCATGGCCCCCGAGAAACATAAGTGTTGGCTCAAAACTTCAATGGCGCATCACCAACACAGCAGGGTACAAACGCTATGGTATCACGAAACGCAGAAACGCGCAAATCGCCCATTCTGTGCCCCTCGATTGAGGCAAAGCGCCTTTTCTCTGTGAGTGGGCGGGCTCACTGGGATTGTGTTTTTCCAGCGGACGTGGTACAATGCCCTGGTCCACAGGGGACTGTCCTCTGTTGTCACTGCGTTGGCCCAATCTGGTTCACGATGCAGGGAGGAGTGGTGAAGCGCAAAGAGGTTGTCTATACTCACCAGCTCGGTGAGACATTGCACAGACTGGCGCACGGGGGATTGCTTCTGGCATCCACACGCGCCGACGGCGCATCCAACGTGATGACCATCGGTTGGGCCACGGTCGGCGTGGTCTGGGGTCTGCCGGTGATGGTTGTGCTGGTGCGACCATCGCGATACACGTACCAGTTCATCGAGGAATCGCAGAGCTTTGCCGTCAACGTGCCTACACCCGAGATGAAGGACTATGTCACGCTCTGTGGCACACGCAGTGGACGTGACGTGGACAAGCTGGCCGAGATCGCTACTTCAGTGGGGCAGTCTGTGGACAGTGTCGTCCTGGATGCATGCCCTTTGGTCTATGAATGCAGGGTGGTGCACTGGAACGATGTCCAGCCGCCAAACCTGGCACCCAACGTGCTCGATCGCAGCTACAGCCACGGGGACTTTCATCGGCTGTACTACGGTCACATCGTAGGCACATACGCCCAATGAGTGCCTCCGGTCCTGCGGGCGAGCGTGGGGCCACCGAGGCCCAACGACGCTCGATCGGTCCTCTGCTGGTGCCTACCCACCCGGCAGACGCAATGACGGCATACTATGCTTTGGAGTACGATCCGGAGCGCGTGCGACTGCACGTACACCGGGCACCTCAAGGGCAGGTGGATGGATTTGTGGCAGTCTGCCAGACCAGAGCCGATCTGTTTGTGCCTCTCGTGGTTATGCGTGCACCCGAGGGACTGGCCGCCAGTCTGTTGCGTCAAGCACTGCATCCCGGTCGGCCCTACACGGTGGTGACGACCCCTTTACTCCGCAGAGGGGTCGAGGAGACCCTACTGCTGGAGCGCCAGCAACTGAACTGCGTCTATGCGTTCGACCCACCTTCCTTCCATCCGGTCATCAATGTGATGGTGCAGCCTGGTCCAGGCCCCTTTCGGTTCGAGATCCGAGTAGGCGATCGCGTGATGTCTGCCGCCGGCATCAATTGGCGATCAGCTCACCTGGCAGAGATGTACGTCTACACCGAGCCAGAAGCCCAGGGCAGGGGATGGGGAAGGGCTGTTGGCGCGATGTGCGTGAGGAGCTTGCTCGATGCAGGCTTGCTTCCACTGTATGCGGCGGATGGGGAGAACGCAGCATCACAAGCCCTGGCTCGGGCTCTGGGATTCGTGGACAAGGGGATCCGAGAGCTGGAGAGCCTTGGGCAGCTGCGAGGATAGCCGCTGGGATTCAGGTTGGGTTCGTGAGATCGATTGATGGGTCGTACGGCGAGGGGGGCGGGCAGCTTGTCCGCACTGCACTGTCTCTGAGTGCGCTCACAGGGCAGGCCTTTCGCATTGACCGGATTCGGGCAGGCCGAGAGAAGCCTGGTCTCCGCGCGCAGCACCTCACCGCCGTTCGGGCTGTGGCCGACCTCTGCGGGGCGAAGGTGGAGGGCGCAGAGATAGGCTCGCAGACCCTAAGCTTTGAGCCCACTATGCCGCCTCGACCTGGCAGATACCGATGGGAAGTGGGCACCGCGGGCGCGGTCAGTCTGGTTTTCCAGACCGTGCTCTGGCCCCTGGCGTTCTCGGATGGGCCGTCTGAGGTTGAATTGGTGGGCGGCACACACGTTGCCTGGAGCCCACCCGCGGATTATGTGCACAGAGTGTACCTGCCTATGCTGTCCAAGCAGGCAGTCTTGCGTGCAGGTGCGTTTCCGGAGAAGGCCTCTCCCATCGCTGATGTCGTGGTCCAGACCTGGGGATGGTATCCTCGCGGCGGGGGAAGGATCAGAGCGCAGATCGCAGGCAGCTTGCGCCTGTCCCCGATGGACCTGATAGACCGAGGGACACTGCAAAGTGTGTCGGTTCTCAGTGCGGCCTCCAATCTGCCCGATCACATCCGCCAGCGCCAGGCAACTCGAGCTGACTTTCTGCTACGCAAGCAGGGGATCAAGCCTCAGATCGAGGTCCTTGCCCCACCGTCGCCTGGACAGGGGACCGTCGTGTTTGTCCTGGCAGAGTACAAGAACGTTTGGGCAGGGTTCGCCTCCTATGGGCGTATCCGCAAGCCGGCAGAGAGGGTAGCCGAGGAGGCGTGTAGAGGGTTCCTCCGCTTCCACAAGCAAAGACAACCTGTGGACGCACACCTCGCGGACCAACTGCTCCTACCAGTGGCGCTTGCACGGGGACGGACGCAGTATGCGGTGGAATCGGTCACGCCCCACCTTCTTACCAACGCGTGGGTCATCGCTCAGATGCTCCGGGATGTGCTCATAGAGATCGATGGCGAGCTGGGCCGCCCCGGTCTGGTGACGGTTCATACCCCATCCAGCGAGGCGTGAACGCAGCGAGTACACTTCTCGCGCGTATTCTTGGCCTGGTCAGCCGCCATCTGGCCAGAATGGATATAGAGATGTTTGAATTGGTCTTTCTTGGCACTTCGGCCTCGGCTCCGTCTGTGCATCGTGGGTTGTCTTCGGCCATGGTGCTGCACAAGGAGTATCGCTTTCTCATCGACTGCGGCGAGGGCACACAGCGGCAACTACTGCGCAGTGGGCTTGGCTTCCGCCGGCTTGATCGTATCCTGCTGACACACGGACATCTGGACCATATCCTGGGTCTCGGGGGTATCGCATCTACCTTCGGTCGCTGGGAGGCCATCGAACGTATGGAGATATGGGGAGGCCGTTGGGCGCTGGATCGCGTTGAGAGACTCATGGAGGTGGCTTTGGGGCCAAACCGGCGACCGCTGGAGATCGAGTACTATGAGGTGGATGCCCGGGTGCTGATGGAAGATGACACCTTTGTGCTCGACGCCTTTCCGGTTATGCATCGCGGGCCCGGATGCTACGGTTACAGCTTTGTGGAAAAGTCTCGGCGGCCCTTTCTTGTCGAAAAGGCCGAGGCCTTGGGCGTCCCTCAAGGGCCAGAGCGTAGAAGGCTGGTTCGAGGTGAGGAGCTGGTTCTTCCTGACGGTAGGGTAGTCCGTCCCGACGATGTGTTGGGGGAGGTGCTACCCGGCGCAAAGCTCGTTTTCGTCGGTGATGCATCGACCACGCGGAACTTGCACCAGGCAGCTCAAGGAGCAGATGCCCTGGTGATTGAGGCGACCTATCTGGAGAGTGAACGCGATCTAGCTGCTGATTTCGGTCATCTGACTGCTCGGCAGTCGGCACAGCTCGCCCGTGACGCCCAAGTCCGTGCCCTTATCTTGACTCATCTCTCCAGACGGCACTATGAGCGCGAGGTCCTGGCAGAAGCGCAGAGTGTGTTCGGCAATACGTTTGTCGCCCGAGACTTTGACCTGTTCCAGATCGCAAAGGGAGGGAAGGTCACATTGGTCCGCTCAGACAAGCAGCACAGGATGAGCTAGACGGAAAGGGTAGGGCAAGGGCGTGGGCAAGAGGCGACATCGGCCTGCCAGGGGGAGGACGAGTCCGCCCAGACAGCAGGCGAGGGTCTACCAGCAGGCGCGGAGACAACAGGTCTCGCACACTCAGGGCTGGTTGCTCTGGGGGTTCACCTTGCTCGTGTTCATCCTGGCTGCTGTACTGCGCACCTCGAATCTGACTGCGCAGAGCCTATGGGCTGACGAGGGGAACAGCGTTCGCTTGGCTGAGCGGTCGCTGGACCTGGTGATTGCTGCCGCCCGAGCTGACGTCCATCCGCCTGGTTACTACTTGTTGCTGTGGGGATGGGTCAGGCTCTTCGGTCAGGGTGAAGCTGCCGTGCGCGCATTGTCTGCTGTCACCGGCATGGCAGTGGTGGCTCTGGTCTATGCTGTGGGGACGAGGGCCTTTGGGCGCAGGGCAGGCTGGCTTGCGGCGTTCTGCGCGGCGGTGTCCCCGTTCCAGGTCCAGTATTCGCAGGAAGTGCGGATGTATGTGCTTGTGGCGCTGCTTGGGACAGCGGTGACTTTGGCCTTCATCCGGTGGATTGAGTGGAGGGGGCGGCGGGAGCAGCTTCTGTGGAGTCTCGTCTATGCCCTGGCGGCTGCCGCGGGACTCTGGACGCACTATTCCTTTCCCGTCGTCCTCGCCGCGATCAACGTGGCCTGGTTGGCCTGGTGGCTCGGACGGAGAGGGGCGCCGGGTCAATGGAGATCTGCTGGTTGGTGGGCCGGCACGCACCTCATCGTGCTGCTCCTCTATCTGCCCTGGCTAGGTACGGCCTGGGCCAAGACCGTGGGCTATGGTCCGATCAGCGAGGTGCACTCTGTCTCCTTTGTCGTTGCTCAAGCCCTGAAGCTGCTGAGCGTGGGAGAGACAGTCGCCGACGATGACCTGACCAGATGGTTGGTCGTGGGCATGGTTGGGTTCTCAGTGCTGGGGATCTGGAGTGCTTTTGCGCCTCTTCTGGACCGCGCGTCCAGAAGCCGGGCGCGGCGTCTGCTCAGCGTTCGCGCACTGGCCCTCTGCCTGCTGGTCGTTGCGCCCATGATCGTCATGATCGGACTGTCCGTGAGCGGACGTCCCGCCTTCCGCGCCAAGTTCTTCCTGGTCTCCAGCCCTGCCTTCTCCATCCTGGTTGGGGCGGGTATCGCCACCCTGGAAGGCTCTTCCGAACCCAGACGGAGTGCGGCCAACCGTCTCTGGTTGATGGTGGGACTTGCCATCGTCGGTGTGGCGGCTGCCCGCTCTCTCCGTAACTACTACTATGATCCTACATACGCACGCGGCGACTACCGCGCCATCGTCTCGTTCATTGAAGGCTTGGAACGGGAGGGCGATGCCGTGCTTCTCAACGCGCCAAACCAGTGGGAAGTGTTCACGTACTATCATCAACAGCACGTTCCGGTGTACCCACTGTGCCGAGAGCGCCCACCTCACGAGGAGCAGGTTGTCACCGAACTGGCGGAGATCGCGTCCAAGCACGATCGGCTCTTTGTCCTGTACTGGGCGACCGAGGAAAGCGATCCAGAGCGGATCGTGGAGCGTTGGTTGGGTGCTAACGCCTTCAAGGCCTCAGACACCTGGTATGGGGACGTACGGTTGGCAGTGTACGCTGTGTCAGAAGATCTCTCCGTCGCAGAGATGGAGCATCCTTTGCCAAGTGTACGTCTGGGAGATGTCATCGCCCTGCGAGGGTACACTGTATCCCCGGCAGAAGTGCGGCGCGGAGACACTTTGCTGGTGACGCTGTTCTGGGAAGCGCTGGACGTGCCTACTGGGCGATTCAAAGTGTTCCTGCACCTGGCTGGCGCGGACGGTCGTCCCGTATCTCAGTACGACGGCGAGCCAGGGGATGGCATGAAACTGACGACCGACTGGCGGCCTGAGGAGGGCATATTCCCGGACCGGTACGGTGTGCCGGTCCCGAAGACGTTGGCGCCCGGCGAATACCGTCTGCTGGTTGGAATGTATGAGGTGAGTGGTGCGCCCCGACTCCCTGTCGCGCTCGACGGCAGTCCGGCGGGAGACTCGCTCACCATAGCCACACTCGAGATCCGCTGATCTGGCCGGCGGCCTACCCTCACGCCGTACCGGCTCACTGGGGAGAAGTCCATGCGCACACCAGTAGGCACAGAATGCCGATACTACTATGAAGACTTTAACCGAGGTCGCGAGATCCAGGAGTGTCGACTGATCGAGCACAGCCCGAGGTCCGGGCGGTGGCAGCCGAGTCTCTGCAGAACGTGCCCAGTGCCGGCGATTCTGCGCGCGAACGCCTGCCCCAACATAGCGCTGGAGGGATGGGTGGGCCGCCAGTGGTTGGTGCTGTCAAGGGTCAAGGTCCGTGCTTTCTGTCTGCTGGCTCAGAGTGAGGTTGCCGAGCCGAGGGTCGGGTGTGGGCGCTGTCACGAGGGGCGATGGCGCGAGTCCCTGAGGGGTCAAGACACAACCGACAGCCGGTTCGTGCTCTGAGGGGTCTTGCTGGCTCATCTCCTCCCTATGCGAGGCTCTGCACCAAAAGACACTGAAGGTGTCTCCAACCCACGCCGTCCAGACTGGGGATCACCACGTGAGCAGCTCCCACGCGGGATGCGGGCCCCGAACCCACGGTCCACATACCGGCTGCCAGGGCTGCCTCTACTCCAGAGGCGGCGTCCTCGACGACGACGCACTGAGCCGGCTCCAGGCCGAGATGTGCCGCAGCGTGAAGAAACAGGTCAGGCGCAGGTTTCTGGCGTTCTACGCTGTGCCCATCAGAGACGGTGTCTATCCAGCCGCTGATGCCGAGCTTCTGGATCACACTGCGTGCGTTTCTGCTGGCCGACCCGATTGCCACCTTGAGCCCGGCCTCCTTCAGTTCGATGAGCAACTTTCTTGCTCCTGGCAGGAGATTCTCCGGCCCGATGCTTTGGATGAGCTCCTGGTAGTACCAGTTCTTGCGCTCCATCATCTCCCGGATCTGCCCCTCGGTGGCGGGGCGATCGCCCAGCAAGATCATCAGGGAATCTCTGCGCGATACGCCTCGTAGCGCGTCGTTGGCCTGCCGATCGAAGGGGATTCCCTCCTGATCGGCCAGACGCTTCCAGGCCAGGTAGTGGTACTCGGACGTATCTGTCAGCACGCCGTCGAGATCAAAGATCAGTCCACGGATCTCTGGGACAGCGCGCTCACTGTGTGCCGGGGGAAGCGCCGTGCCCGCGACGCTCTGGCGTGAACCTGTCAGGTCGAACTCGTACCAGATCCCGCGGTGCTGGATCTTGAAGCGGAGACGCGTCCATCTTGCCGGCAGTCGCGGTGAGGCGATCGGGCCGGTCGGGGTCACTCGGACGCCGCCAAACCCAAAGACGATGGCCTGCCAGAGACCGCCCGCCGAGGCGGCGTGGATTCCATCTGCGGCGTTGCCCCTCACATCCTCCAGGTCCACAAGCGCCGCCCGGATTAAGTGCTCGTATGCTTCCTCGCTCTTGCCCAGCGCACAGGCGGCGATCGCGTGGATCGCGGGGCCCAGCGAGGAGCCGTATGTGTGGTCGGTGCGCGGAGCATAGTAGTCCCAGTTGGCCTGCAGCACCTTCAGGTCATAGTGATCTCGCAGCAGGTAGAGAAGCATCAGCACATCGGCCTGCTTGAGGACCTGGTGAGCGTTGGCGCCCTCGATGCCCAGGATGGCTTGCATCGATCTCTCTCGTGGTTCATATGCGATCAAGTCCAGATCCCGAAGGGCAAAGAAGCCCTCAAACTGCTCCATCAAGCCGGTCTCGGGGTCGTGCAGCACGACGATGCGTTCCGCGACCTCACGCCAGTGGGCCAACCGCTCTGCAGTCAGGCCAAGGCGGTGCGCGAGATCCGCTGCCTGACCAGGATGAGACTGGGACAGCCAGACATATGCCTGGACAGCGGTCCGGAGGTGCCACTGGACCATGCGGTTGGTGAACACACTGTTGTCCACGTGCTCGTGGTATTCGTCCGGGCCGATGACGTCAGATATCTCGTACTGGTTCCGCTCGGCATCCCACTCGACGCGGCTTCCCCAGAAGACGGCCGTGTCGAGCAGGATCTCGGCTCCATAGCGCTGCATCCATTCGTCATCGCCGGTGATATGCCAGTAGCTCCAGACGGCATAGGCCACATCACACGTGATGTGAAGCTCGATGTCACCGCACCAGATGCGCACCAGCTCTTGTCCCTCAGGGCCGGGCACCCAGCGAGGTGTGACTTCGTCTCCGGTAGCGGCGCTTTCCCAGGCAACCATCGCTCCCTCGTAGCCTGCCTCCCTTGCTTTGCGCCGCGCGCCTGGCAAGGTATGGTAGCGATAGGTCAGCAGGTTGCGGGCGGCTGCGGGTCGTGTGAGGGAGAGGAAGGGCAGGACAAAGATCTCTGTATCCCAGAAGACGTGTCCTCGATACCCGAACCCCGATAGGGTCTTGGCGGGGATACTCACCTGGTCGTCCTGATGTGGCGCGGCGATCAGCAACTGAAACAGGCTGTGACGGATCGCAAGCTGGGCGCGGGGGTCTCCCTCAATGAGCACATCGCTGGTGGCCCATACCTGAGCCCATGCGTGCTCCTGGGCCGCTGCCAGGTGTGCATAGTCGCTGACTTGGGACAGCCTCTCTCGAGCCGCTGCAGCGGGCTGACGGGCCTCTCGCGAAGTATAGACGGTCACGATCTTCTCAAAGCAGATCGTCTGTGCTGGTCGTGCGTCGAGCGATACGACAACGGCGGGGGCGTTGTGGCAGTCTGCCGCCACCATGTGCACGTTGTCGGCGCCGGCCACCTCCAGTCGGGACGCCATGCCCAGATCGATGCCAGAGTGGCGCGTGCGCGTGTGGAGCCAGACTGCCCCGTCCGTCTCACCCTGGTTTACCCATTCCCAGTGAGCCACGCCCATGTTGTTGGCATAGCCATCGATACCGGCCTGGACCCTGATGGTACACGGCGAGTCCACTGCGGTGATCTCACAGTGAAGCGCCAACGCGTGCGGATCGTGCAGGGCGGCGAAGCGTTCGAAGAGGATGTCGAGCGTCTGTCCAGCAGGACTGCGCCAGCGCACGCGGCGGGTGAGTATGCCTCGCCGGAGATCAAGCTGTCGCTGATAGCTCAGCACGTGTCCCCGATCCAGCCGGAAGTGGCACCCGTCCACAGAGATGTAGAGCGGCAGCCAGTCGGGGCAGTTGGCCAGCTCGGTGTAGGCGGTCGGTACGCTGTCGTACACTCCGTGGACAAGGGTCGCTGCCCAGGCTTGAGGGTATCCCTCCTCAAAGGCACCTCGCGTGCTCAGGTAGCCATTGCCGAGGGTGAACACGGTCTCCTTGTGATGGAGGCGAGCGGGCACAAACGCCGTTTCACGCACCATCCAGCCGGTTTCCACCATCACACCCATCCTACGGGGTAGTCTTCTCAGACTGCACTGGTGAGTCCTGCAGCGGCTTTTCATAGATGCGATAGGTACGGTATACCTCACCGCCGAGCATCTCGGCAGTGCGGCGCATCATGACATTACTCTCCAGCACCCACGACATCTCTGCCTGCTTGTACCGGGGCAGCCCCGCTTCGGCGATTTTCATCAGCAGGAGCGCGTCAACACCTCTGGCGCGGTACTCCTCCAGCACACCTCCAGCGAAACCCCGGATCCTGTCAACGCAGCGGAGTACTTTCCAGTGCCAGAGGAGCTTAACCATCGTCCACCACTCTGGCGCGCCGGGACGGGGGTAGGCTCGAATGAGTGCCTGGCTCACGTCGGGGAGGGGCAGCATCGCAGCAACGGGTTTCCCATCCTTCTCGGCAAACCAGGTGATGCTCGGATCGAGCATCTGCCTGAGCCCAGCGGCCAAGTGGTCGATCTCTGCGTCTGTGAGAGGAACAAACCCCCAGTTCTTTGCCCATGCAGAGTTGTAGATGCTCTTGAAGCGTTCTACCTCTGCATCAAAGTCCCGCATGTTGATCGGGCGCACCGTGAAACTCCCGCGCTCCTCGATCCTTTTTGCCACGCGAAGCAGCTTTGGAGGAAGGTTCTCGCCGTGAGGGCCAAGATGGCGGAGGTCCATCCTGTAGGCCAGAAGGTCCATCGCCTTGCGGAAGCCCGCGGCCTCCACGTACTGCGGATAGTAACGCGGGTTGTAGGGCATCATGACCACAGGCGGGCCGTCCCATCCGTCCACCAGCATCGCGCACTCTTCATTCGTAGAAAAGCTGACCGGGCCACGGATGGCGGTCATACCTCGCTGGCGAGCCCAGTCGCACGCGCAGTCCAGCAGTCCTTCTGCGGCCTCTTGATCGGGGAGCACCTCAAAGAGCCCAAAGAACCCCACCTTCTCGCCGTGGAACTCGTTGTGCCTGCGGTTCAGGATAGCTGCGATGGTGCCCACGGGCCTGCCGTCACGATGAGCCATAAAGAGGGCCACCTCTGAGTGCTGGTGGAACGGGTGACGTTCCTTGTCGAGGAACTCTACCCGCTCAGAGATGAGCGGAGGCACCCAGTAGGGATCATCCTTGTAGACCTCCCACATAAAGTGGATGAAGGCCAGCCTTTCGCTGGGTGTGAGTACTGGGTGAATCGTGAGTCTGTCAGTGGTCATGCTCTACAACCTCCTGATCAATGCCTTTCACACGGTCCGCTGGGACGGGCACGTGACTCAGGCACGTGCCACCGTGACGACGACAAAGCACCCGAAATGCACCGGCTGGAGTCATACTCGAGAACCCGGAGACGCTGTCTACAAGGGGACTCGGATGCACTGGCCTGCACGGTATGGTATTATACACCTGAGCGCCGTCGTGGCAAAGAGGCAGCCCGAGCCAGGGTTCAGGCCGCCGGCCGTAGCCTGTGCGAATCTGGAGCGTACGCGCGACCGCACGCTGCCCCGCTGCTACGTGCTCACACAAAGCCGGCTACATATAGCCATTGGCCTGGTACCAGGCGTAGGCGCGCTTCACGGCCGCGTGGAAGGGCGTGCGTGGAAGACCCAGCCCCTGAAACGCCTTCTGACAGTTGCAGTACATCTCTATGCCGCTCATGCGTGCCTGATCACCGCCGAAGGGCAGCATGCCCGGCCAGAGGGCGTTGAGCGCATCGACCGCGACCGCGCCTGCGCCCGTGAGCGCGCGCGGCAGCGTGAGCCAGGGACGCTTTCCTCCCACGGTGTCTGCAATGAAGGCCAGAGCCTCCTTGTGAGCCAGGTTCTCCCCGCCCAGAATGTACCGTTCGCCCGTGAAGCCCCGTTTGGCAGCCAGCACTTGCCCCATACCGACCGTCTCCGCGTCGATCCAGTTGGCGCCGCCGGCGGGCGCGAACCACGACAGCCCTCGCTTGACCTCGCGTAGGGCGCTCCCGCCGATGAAATGGACATCGCGAGCACCCATCACAAGAGATGGGTTGACAATGATCGCGTCCAACCCTCGGGCAACCGCGTCGTGCACCTCCTGCTCCGCCAGGTGCTTGGAATGACCATAGGGGAAACGGCGAGGCGGAAGGTTGAAGGTGGATGACTCGTCCAGGAGATGTCCTGGCGCCGGCACACCCAACGCTCCGATAGAACTCGTGTATACCAATCGCCTAACGCTTGTCCAGAGTGCAGCCTGAAGTACGCGGCGCGTTCCCTCTACATTCACCTGGTATATGCGCGGCGCAGGGGTCCGCCAGTAGTCAGAGACAGCAGCACAGTGGAAGACCAGCTCACAACCCTCCATCGCAGCGGTCAAGGAGGGGAGGTCAAAGATGTCCCCGGTCACCAGCTCGACGTCCAGGTCAGCTAGTGCTGCCAGCGAGGACGTGGAGCGCCGCATCGCTCGGACACGGTACCCCTGCGCAAGTAAGGCCGCAGCCACGTTCGCGCCAACGCAGCCCGTCGCGCCAGTGACGAACGCCTGATCTGCCATCTCAGGTCAGCGCCTCGGGTCGCCCGGACAAGCGAGGCCAATTGCCCACCCGCAGTCGAGTGGAACACCCGGCGAGCCCCATCGCATCGTCCATAAGGTGCCTCCTGTGCTCAATTGACCAATCGCCAGAAGTAAAGTACAATACTGCACATCTTACCCTCAGGAAAGCAGGTGAGCAGATACCGTGGAACTGTATGAAAAGTGCTACCGATTCACCGCCGCAGAAGAAGTCATCAAGATGGGCTGCTATCCGTACTTTATCCCTCTCTCTGATACGGAGGGGACGGAAGTCACCATAGATGGCCGAAGGCTGATCATGATCGGCTCCAACAACTACCTTGGGTTGACGACTCATCCCAGAGTGCGGGAAGCTGCCGTCGAGGCGATCCGGCGCTACGGCACAAGCTGCACCGGATCGCGCTTTCTCAACGGTACCCTGGACCTGCACAGGCAGCTAGAGGGTGAACTTGCCGACTTTGTCGGCAAGGAGGCTGCCCTCGTCTTCAGCACCGGGTACCAGACAAACGTGGGCACGATCTCTGCTCTGGTTGGGAAGGACGACGTGGTCATCACCGACAGAGAAGATCACGCCAGCATTGTCGATGGGTGCCGGCTCTCGTTCGGGCAGATGCTTCGCTTTCGACATAGTAGCATGGACAGCTTGGAGCGGACGCTCGCCAAGTGTGAACCTGATCAAGGCAAGCTCGTCGTCGTGGACGGCATTTTCAGCATGGGAGGCGATATCGCTCCTCTGCCTGGTATGATCCCCCTCTGCAAGAGGTACAAGGCACGCTTGATGGTTGACGATGCGCACGCGACCGGTGTGTTGGGTCAGAACGGCCGGGGCACGGCCTCCCATTTCGGTGTTACGGACGACGTGGATCTGATCATGGGCACCTTTAGCAAGTCTTTTGCCTCGCTTGGCGGGTTCATAGCCGGGGACAAGGCTGCCATCCACTACATACAGCACCACGCGCGCTCTCTGATCTTTAGCGCGGCTATGCCGGCGGCGAATGTGGCGGCCTGCCTGGCCGCCCTGGAAATCATGCGGACCGAGCCTGAGCGGCCCAAGCGCCTGCTCGATATCGCCCAAAAGATGCGCCAGGGGTTCCAGGACCTAGGGTACGATACGGGCTCGAGCCAGACCCCGATCATCCCGATCATCATTGGCGATGATATCCCGACGTTCAGGATATGGCGTGCGCTTTTTGACGCTGGAGTATACACGAATGCTGTCGTGCCGCCCGCCGTGCCACCCAGCAAGTCGCTCTTGCGCACAAGCTACATGGCCACACACACCGACGAGCAGTTGGACCGCGTGCTGGAGCTGTTTGAGCGGGTGGGAAAGGAAGTAGGGGTCATCTGATCCACTACCGCACCTTGTCCATTGCGCGCAGTGCGTCGTACGCTGGCCTGGCCCTGAAACGCGGGTAGTCCGGGTAGGTGATGGCCCACCAGTACTCCTCGCGGTCTTCCGTCCAGTCCGCATCGGCAATGTAGATCGTGCTCATCAGGGCGATCCATGGTTGCCAATTGTCCCGCGCGTATTCATAGGCGCCCACCAGATAGCGGGCCTGCTGCTCTTCGGTGACCGCGTGCCACGAATAGCTTGGATGAATCAGGTCGGTAGTCCAGCCGAACTCCAGGATGGCCACCTGCCGCGCGCCATCCCCGTGGCGCTCCATGATCTCGCGCAGGTCCTCGACGTGGCGGAAGCAGAAGAACCGCTCTCCCCCGTATTCTTCCTTGTTCGCGGCGACCTCTGCTGGAGAGAGCTCCGGCGGCGCTTTGAAGCCAGCGGCATGCATTCCGACCATGTCGCAGTGGTGCTGAAAGCCTGCCTGGTACATCTGCTCGAGGTACACTGAGTCGGGCATGGCCTGGTCTGACGAGGTCCCTGTCGGAGTCAGGCCTGCGCTGATCACGAGGGCGTCAGGATCCGCCTCTTTGATGCGTCGGTAGGCGATGCTGAGCAAGCGGACGTATTCCACGGGATCGGGCGGCCTGCCTCCCCACTCGCGCGCCAGGTTTGGTTCGTTCCAGATCTGGTACGCTTGGATGCGCCCTTTGTAGCGAGATGCGACTGCGTAGCAGAAATCTCCAAAGTCCTCCAAGTTGTCCGGCGGTCCGTTGGGATCTCCTGCTCCTGTCCACTTGGGCGCGCGGTCAAGGCGAGCCAGCAGTTTGACCCCGGCCTCGTTCGCGTGGTGCACAACTCCGTCGGCCTGATTCCAGTTAAAGATCCCCTTGCCCGCCCACTCGATGTCGGACCAGGCAAAGACTTGCTTGACCCAAGGGAATCCCATATCTTGGATCAGCCTGAGATCCCGCGTGGCCACCTCGGGCCGCCACCAGAGGAAGGCCTGGATGCCATAGTCTGGGGAAGTCATTCGTGGAGACGGTACGGGCGTGGCTGTAGGTCCGGCTTGCGACGCACGCGTGGCTGTGGGTGGTGAGGGCTTGGGCTCTTGCTCTGTCGGGGTTGGCCCGGGCTGAACGGCTGTGTTTGTCGGTGGGGCACCCTGAGTAGCAAGTGGAGCCTTGGGTGTCGTGTACGGGATGGGCGACGGGATGGCCTGCGCCACTCGGCATGACGTGGCAAGCGCCACGATCACAGCAAGCGCTGCAGTGACTCGCGGCCAAAACACGTACCGATCGCCTCGGCGCAGGTTCATACGTCTGACCTCAAGCAGTACACAGAGGAGCACGAACTGTCTGTCCGTGCTCCTCTGTGGTTGGTGTGATGAATGCCTACTTGGGCATGTTCTTGAGGGCGGTGTACGCTGGTCGCGGCGACCAGTCGCCACGCACGATGCCGTACTTGGCCATCTCGTTTGCTGAACCAGCCACAGGCCAGAAGTTGAGGTTCCAAAGGAACATCACCCCGGCATGACCCCAGTTGCGGGACCACGTGTAGGCACGTACGATGTAGTCGGCCTGCTGCTGCTCGTTGATGTCCGCCGCGAACTCGTAGCCTGAGCTCGCCGAAACGCCCATCCCTGAGGTCGTCGGCCAACCAAACTCAGTGGCCCAAATGCGTTTCCCACCGTCGCCATTGGCCGCCATGATCCGGTAGTAGTCCTCCATCGTGTTCCGGAAGAAGAAACTGGGGTGGTCATCGTACCCCCGGCCCGGATCAAAGTCTCCACCCGTATAGTAGACGTCCGGCGGATTGGCATAGCCGCTCGGGTGTGCGCCAACGGCATCGCAGTAGTATTTGAGCCCAGCGTTATACATCTGCTGGAGGTAGCTCCGGTCATCGATGGCCCAACTCCCGTCGTTAATGCCAGTCGGCGTTGGTGCACCACTGACGACGACAGCGTTGGGGTCCGCCGCCTTGATGGCCTGGTATGCGCCCTTGAGCAGCCGGACATAGTCCGACGCACTGAGCGGCGCACCTTCCCACTCGCGCTTCAGGTTCTGCTCGTTCCAGATCTCATAGGCGCCGACGCGTCCCTTAAAGTGCGCGGCCATCGCGCCCATAAAGTCGTAAAAGTCCTGGTAGTTGTCGGGCGGGCCAATGCCAGACTTGCCACTGCGCGCCCAACCCGGGGCGGCAAGCACACTGAACAGCACCTTGACGCCGCCGCCACGGGCGGTGTTTACCAGGTTGTCAAGGCCGCCAAACCCGTACTCGCCTTTGCGGCCCTCGTTGTGTTCCCAGCGGACCTGCTGCTTGAGCCAGCCAAAGCCCAGGTCGTTGATCGCCTGTGTCACCCGCGCTGTGTCTTCGTGGGCTTGTACCCCGTAGCCAAAGCCCGTGTTGCGGGGCGCAGGGGCAGCCGGCTGGGCCGCCCTGGTTGGCTGGGGGGCTGGGGTCGGAACAGCGGGCACTTCTGCTACGCTCACGTCAGCCAGAGGCACATTCACGTCAACGTAGGTCAGGATCACCCAAGCCTCGGCGCCATCGGGCGCAGCGATCTTGACCCAAGTTCCCTCGGGGTTCTTGCCCAGGATCTTGAGCACGTCGTTTCTCTGCACTTGCCCGACCACAGCATAGTTGGTGCCCGGACCGGCCCTCAGATTGAGCACGTTGTTGGTGACCGTCGCTTCGGAGTCGGTCTTGGCGACTGCTTCCGGTGTGGGCGTAGGCTCAGGCGTAGGAGTGGGCTGAGCTTCCTTGGTGGGCTCTGGCGTGGGTGTTGGCGTTGGAGGCTGTCCCACCTCGACCATCGCTTGTCCCTGGACGACTGCTGTTTTGCCGCCATCGGACGACAGTGCCGCGACGACCGTGTATTCGCCTGCAACCCCAGGAGCGACCCACACCAAACGCGGGTCGCTGAGAGGGGTGGTCAGGTTGTCCACTCTGCCGCCCGTCCAGTCCATAACCGTCCACACCACGGCGAACTGGTCGGGAATGGTAGGAATGGTCTGCGTATGGAACTGGCGGACGACCTCTAGGACCTGCTCGTCGTTGCCTTCGTCCAGCAGGTGATCGAATGCTATGCCGCGCAAGTTGTAGCGAGCCAGCAAGCGCAGCTTGTGGGCGATGCTGGCCGAGTTCTCCAGCCACACCGTGTGCTCTTCGTTCTTGTCGTCTTGGTAGCGAAACCAGTAGATCTGAGCGCCTTCGTCGTACATAATGCCAGTGCTTCCCGGTCCTGCGCTGAGGCTAAAGACCACTCGTTCCTCTACATCCACGATCTCGCGCGCTCCCTCCACTGAGACATCGGTGAACGGCTCCATCGCCTCGACGTAGGTCACGAACGAGGGATTGTTGCCGCGGAAGTCGATGCTCCGTGTGGAGAGAACGAACTGCACTTGCTGGCGACTGACCTGGCTGATGGCCCAGCGGACAAGCTGATCCATCTTTCCGTCCTGCACGTAGGCCTGCGGATCGAGGATGCCTGGCACCTTGATGCCATCGACCGACTGACCGAGTCTGCGCCAGTCAAAGACGCCTGTGTCCCATTGATCAAAAGAAACCTGGCGAGGAAGTTCTACGCGTACGTTGAGGATCTTGCCCTGCTCGTGGAGCCGGTCAGCGAGCTGAGAGACAAAAGCACTGAACCGGTCCCTCAACCCCAGGTCGATCGCGCGGTAGTCGACCTCAATGCCCTGGTAGCCGTAGGTACTGACGGCGTTCAGGATGGCATCGATATGCGCTTGCTGCGCAGCGTCATCCGCCAGCACGTTGTCCACAAGGTCATTTCGGATCGTGCCGTCGGGCATCAGGTCGGACAGTATGGGCACTATAGCAAAGGATGAGCCTGGCCCAATGTCGATCGAGGCCGCGCCGATGATCTGACCCCCATCACCCAGAGTCAGGAGACGTGGGTTCAGCTCGGAAACGATGCCGCTGGCCTCGTCCGGCGCGACGGTGCCAGTCAGGTCAGCCGACACAACCGGAGGCAGAAGGAGCGTTTGGGCAACAACAAAGTCCATCTGCTCGGGCACATTGTCTAGCTCGGCGATGATCACATCCTCTTGACCGATGACCTGGCTGGGCAACCACTGCCATCCAGCGCCACTCCAGGCGTACATATCCAGTATTTCGTATGGCTGGGCATCGTTAGGGATCGGAATCGATATGAGCGCCGCTGTCGGCAGCTCACCACGCAGCGAGATGCGATACAAGGGGCTTTTTATGTCAAGGTAGCTAGGCTTGCTTTCTGCGGCAGCGATCAGGTCTTCTCCTGCCGTTCCCTCGAGAAAACTGGCTCTCGGAACAGACGTCAGCTTGGCCTTTACGCTTCCACGCAGTCCCTCAGGCAAGACGGTGAACTGCGTGCCGTCGGCATCGGTAACGGACCACGCTTCCTCGCCCAAAGTGACATAGTCGCCCTCCAGGAGACGCTTGCTGAGGGACAAAGGCGGCAACCAGAGAACGCTGAGCACGATCGCAGCGATCAGAATCAGATTGATCAGCAGACCCCCAGCAGGACCTCTCCAAAACCTACGTCGGGGTCCAGGGTTCGCTTCTTCAATACTCATAAGTATTCCACTACTCCTTTCCAACTAACGCGCCCAGTTGCGTTGCTATCCACGGACGAAAGCCGGGCGCAGCAGAAAAATGCCTTGGGCCTTCACCATGGTGCACAGGAATCCCTGGTGTCTTCTCCTCCGAGAGTGGGGCGTATTCTAACACAAATCCTGCCAGACGCAAATGCGCCCCTGCACGGCGAATATTCTACCCGAAATCTTGGCGGAGGGCAAGCGGAGATTGGGGCCGCCGAAGCCTTGACCGCGTGCCTCGGGTGTGGTATGATGAAGCTGTGCTTGATGAGCGCTCCGGCGGCGAGTCGAAGGGGCTCGTACCACGTGCAGCCAGGGGTGTTCCACGTGCGCTGCTGAGGTGCGCTCTGAGCGGGAGGCATGGATGAAGGCGAGAGAAGACTTGATGCGGATGTGGAGGGAGGACCCGTGCGCGAGGGTGTCAGTCATTGTGCACACCCTCGACGCTGCGGACCAGCACGTTGAGGGAGTAGAGAGCTGCGGGCTGTCCGTCGCCCGTGCTTTTCGTCTGACCAACACCATTGCTGCCAGCGGACTGGCCCAAGATGTGCTCAATGTGCTGGAAGAGCCATGGGTGGCCAGGGTGGAGCTGGACCAAACGATCACGACGATGGGGGTTGACAGCAACCCAGCAGACAAGGCCGTAGAAAGGAAGGACGATCAATGGATGAAAGCAAGCTAGCACCAGACCTTCTGTCCAGGCTTCGCGAGCCTCACGCACTGGAGGCGGCCGTTCCGCCGGTTCCAGTGATCATCAAGTACGGGCCAGATGCAATGCGTTCGCAGACGGT
Organism: Anaerolineae bacterium; assembly: GCA_016783145.1. GTDB lineage: Bacteria > Chloroflexota > Anaerolineae > JAFGEY01 > JAFGEY01 > BS750m-G44. The sequence continues at coordinate 41,282 of JADHXD010000002.1, read as the reverse complement.
AGCCGAGGGCATCGAAGCGAGGTACGTGTACAAGCTAACACCGACCGTGGCGACGATAGCGCGCGGGACGGACATCCTGGATCTGACCGATGACGAGAGTATCGAGTACATCTGGTACGATGAAGAGATCCACACCTGCCTGGACCGGTCTCTACCCCAGATCCAGGTTCCGGCAGTGTGGGCGGCAGGCTACCGGGGTACGGGGATTAAGATCGCCATTGTGGACACTGGCATAGACCCAGCACACCCCGATTTCGCAGGGCGTATTGTGGCCGGGGCGAGCTTTGTCGGCGGTGACTATGGCGACGAAAACGGACATGGCACGCACGTGGCTAGTACTGCGGCCGGAAGCGGTGCGGCACAGGGCGGAAGGTACCAGGGCGCTGCGCCTGAGGCCACCCTGTTCATCGCTCGGACTTTGGACCGGAATGGCTCTGGTTCGATGAGCGGGGTGATGGCTGGCGTAGAGTGGGCCGTGGAGCAGAGCGTTCAGGTGATCAACCTCTCGCTGGGCGGATCGGGATCGAGCGACGGCCAGGATGCCCTATCGCTGACCTGCAACGCGGCTGTAGCTCGGGGGATCGTGGTCTGTGTGGCTGCTGGCAACGCAGGGCCAGGGTCTCGGACGATCGGTTCACCCGGGGCGGCTGCCGATGCGATCACAGTCGGAGCGGTCACGCGCGAAGATGGCGTCGCCAGCTTTTCTTCACGAGGACCCACGGCAGACGGACGGCCCAAGCCAGATATCTGTTTTCCTGGGACCGATATTGTCGCTGCACGCGCCGCTGGAACGAGCATGGGGGGACCGGTCGACGAGCGATATACTGCCGCGTCCGGGACGAGCATGGCTACCCCACATGCCGCAGGCGTGGCCGCCCTGCTGCTGCAAGCAGTTCCCGGGCTGACACCGGTACAGGTCAAGGAGGCGTTGCTGGCGACCGCCCTGAACCTGGGCCAGGACCAGAATGCACAGGGGGCTGGACGCGCCCAAGCAGAGCATGCCCTCAGAAGGGTCCAGGGAGACGAGCCTCCAGAGCCTCCTCCGGAAGAGCCGGAGCCTCCACCAAAGAAGGACGGGTGCCTTCCCACGTTTCTGACACCGTTGATCGGACGCTGACACTCGTTGAGGCGCGCATGCCGAGACCGTATCCCTTGTTGAGCGCGGAGGCAAACAATGCAGAAAAGTCGGATGCTGCGACTGGCAGAGCGACAGCTTTCTTCCGGACTGGATTGCGTGGCCCTGGTACCCGGCCCCAACCTGCGCTACCTCAGTGGTTTGACCCTGTTTATGTCCGAACGTCCCATAGTCGCCTTCTTCCCTCTAGGTGGTCGTCCGGCGGTGGTGCTTCCTCTCTTGGAGAAGGGGCGCGCGGCGGCGATGGCAGGCGAGAACATCGAGCTCTACCCATACTCTGACGACGAAGGCCCCGCATCCGCATTCGCGCAGGCTGCCCAAGCACTGGGTCTGGATGGAAAACGATGTGCGGTCGAACACCTGCATATGCGAGTGCTGGAACTGCGCTTTCTGGAGGCCGCAGCGCCCGGCGTGTGCATTGTCTCACTGGAGGAAGCCCTGCCTGGCCTGCGGCTTATCAAGGATGCACAAGAAGTCGAGGCCATGCGCGGCGCGATCGAGATCACGGAGCAAGGCTTGCGATCCTTGATCTCCCGGCCTCTCATCGGGCTTACCGAGCGCCAGATCGCGGATCGCTTGGCACAGGAGCTGATGAGAACAGGCGCGGATCGCATCGCGTTCGTCATCGTCGTCTCTGGGCCAAACGGAGCCGATCCCCACAGAGGGCCTTCAGATCGGCAGACCTGTGCCGGTGAGCTGTTGACGATCGACTGCGGCGTGTATCACGATGGATACCTGTCCGATATCACGCGCACCTTTGCCTTGGGCGAGGTAGGCGGCGCGCTGGTCAAGATGTACAACGTGGTGCAGTATGCAAACGCGGAGGGCAAGGCAGCGATCCGACCTGGTGTCACGGCGCAGCAGGTGGACCGCGCGGCACGCCAGGTCATCGCTGTTGCGGGATACGGCGAGTACTTTATCCACCGCACCGGTCACGGCCTGGGCATCGAAACGCACGAGCCTCCATACATCGTCGAGGGGAATACTCTGCCGTTGGAGCCAGGTATGGCGTTCACCGTCGAGCCTGGCGTCTATGTGCCCGGAGTAGGTGGGGTGCGCATCGAGGACGATGTCGTCGTCCGAGAGGGCGGGTCGGAGTGCCTGACGACCTTTCCCAGAGAGCTTCAGTTTATCTCGTAGGGGAGGACCATGGACAGTGATCGATTGCGTACCATCAATCGAGTGATCGTCCTCCTGGCTGTGGGGGCGCTGTTGGCTGGGCTGCTTGTGGAACAGTGGCGGCAGGTCCTGATCAACGCGCTCTTGCTTTGATTCTCGTGTATGGGCCTCGGGTAGGCCATCCGGGAATCCTGTGTTGCATACTCTGATGCCCTTGGCCCAGCGCGACACACCCGCGAGCCAGCAGCGGACAGAACCGAGATCTGGGTCTCAGCTTGGAGAGATGTCGTGAGCGAGGTCAAAGGGCAAAGCGATCCACGGTTTTGGGTGCGTGTGCTCCGGCTGCGATCCTGGGTTCAGCTTGCGTCTACACTCACTCTGAACTCCGGGGTCACTCAGCAGGTCACCAAGGCCATTCCCTGTCTGGCTCTCAACTGCTACGCATGCCCGCTGGCGGTGACGGCGTGTCCGATCGGTTCGATCCAGCACTTTGTGGGGCTCAGACAGGTCCCGTGGTATGTGCTTGGCGTGATAGGACTGGCTGGAGCACTGGGAGGGCGACTTGCATGTGGCTGGTTCTGCCCTTTTGGCTGGCTTCAGGAGCTGCTTCACAGGCTACCTGTCCCCAAATGGCATGTGCGTCCTCGCAGGCGAGCAGGATGGAGGTGGCTTGTCCCCTCCACCTTGCTCTACGCGGCGGGCGCATACGCCGTGCTGCAGCCTCTTGCACTCACCCCGTTCTGGTTTGCCTTGTACCTCACTGCTGGCTTTGTTCTCTACGCTTTCTTGGGTTCTAGTCGGCTCTTTGCACTGTTCGGCGTGGTTGTCTTGCTTCCTCTTGTCTCGCTGGAGCCCTGGTTCTGCAAGCTGTGCCCCGCCGGGATGCTGGAGGGAGGCATCCCACAGGTGATGCTAGAGCCGAGCCTGAGGGACTTGGTCGGCAGCTTTTTCTGGCTCAAGGCCGCCGTTCTCTTGGCCTTTCTGGCGTGGATGATGGCGACCCGACGGCCCTTCTGCCGGTGGATCTGTCCGCTGGGCACGCTCTGGTCCTACTTGAACCGGTGGAGCACTTTGCAGATGTCCGTGCGGCGGGATGTGTGCAGCCAATGCAACCGCTGCCAGCAGGTGTGCCCGGTGGACATTCGTATCTATGAGGACGCGAATCCGGGGGAATGTATCCGCTGTATGGAGTGTGTGGAGGTATGTCCGGTCTCATGCGTTGACATAAAAGCGCACTGAACTCTGTAATCAACTCATGAACTATGACTAACGGATGATCTGCACCAAAGACTGCCGAAAGACTTGATTTCCAACCAGTTTTATGCTAGAATGCAGATAGATGCACAGCTTGACTTGGTTTCGAGTGTCCCGTTCTCGCGCAAAGGCAGACAAGATGCGGCACCAGGTGACCGTGCTGTTGGTTTTGGGGATGGCGCTGGTGGGGTGTACCAGCCCGCTGACCCCGACGGAAAGCGCTCTGGGACGCGATGCTCCATTTCCCCCGACATGGACGCCGATTACCACCTCGGGCCCGGTCCCCGTCCCGACGCTGGTCGTAGAGCCGACTGCCACCTGGGACGGGACTCTGCCTCCACCGAGCGAGCTTGAGGTACCCAGGATGCTGCCTGCAGAGCTCAACCGTCTCTTGGAGCGGGGAGATGCGGTCGTGGTGGTCGATGTGCGCAGCTCTGCCGCCTATGCACGGGCTCACGTATCCGGGGCTGCGCACATCCCTCTTGGAGTGCTACAGGAGCGAATCGGTGAGCTGGACCGAGATGTGACCGTTGTGCTCTATGACCTATCACTGCAGAGGCACGTGAGTCTGAAGGCTGCGATGCTGCTCTATGAGTCCGGCTTTACCAAGGTCTTGGCACTTGACGGTGGGTTCAGCCGCTGGTACGCAGGGGGATATCCCATCGAGGGCACTCTGCTCACGCCCACGCCAGAGCGCGTTGATCCGCCGTGGACGGTAACGCCCTTGCCGACCTCAACACCGCTGTCAGAGACGCCGACCGCGGTGCCTACCGCAACCGAGAGCAGGTAGAGCCTTTTCTGGAGGAAAGGACTTTGCGCGATTTGATGACGTATCTTGAGGAGGGCTCTTCCCTCATCGCCGATGGCGCCACGGGTACGATGCTTCAGTCCTTGGGACTGCCGTCGGGTGTCGCACCAGAACTGTGGAATGCAGAGAACCCCGATGCCGTGCGCGCGCTCCATCGCGCGTACCTGGATGCCGGGTCGGAGGTCATCTTGACCAACACGTTCGGCGGCAGCCGAGTCAAGCTCGACCGGGTAGGCGGGTTGGGGGAGCGCACGGTGGAGCTGAGCCGGGCGGCTGCGGGCCTCGCTTCCAGGGAAGCAGGCGGTTGCGCCTATGCCGCTGGAGACATCGGCCCTACCGGCGAACTGATGGAGCCTTACGGGATGTTGGGCTATGAAGATGCTGTCCAGGTGTTCGCTGAGCAGGCCCGGGCTTTGGCTGAGGGTGGGGTGGATCTGATCTGGATCGAGACGATGAGCGATCTGAACGAGGCACGAGCCGCAGTCGAAGGAGCACACCAAGCCACAGACCTGCCGGTTTTCTGCTCGCTCAGCTTTGGTCGTGGCGGACGGACCATGATGGGCGTGACCCCAGAGCAGGCGGCGGAGACACTTTGGCCAATGGGACTGGCTGCCATCGGCGGAAATTGCGGAGAGGGCCTGGAGGTCATGACCCCTGTCCTGACCGGCATGCGTTCCGTGCTCGCAAAGGCCGTGTTGATCGCCAAGCCCAACGCTGGCCTGCCACGCCTCGAAGGTGGGGAGACCGTGTTTGACCTGGGCCCGGAGGACTTTGCCGCTCACGCTCCGCGCCTGGTCGAACTGGGCGCCCAGGTCATCGGGGGATGCTGTGGTAGTTCGCCCGAGCACATTGCCGCGCTCGCGGCCGTCCTGCGCTCGTAGAGTCAAGGTGTGAGAAGAAAGGACGAACACGATGGAAAACGAGAGCTTTCCGCAGATTATGACGATCTCTCAGGTGGCGCGGTACTTGGGACTGCATGAACTCACTGTGCGTCGTCTTGCTCGCGAGGGAGCGATCCCGGCTCTGAAGTTGGGCAGGCAGTGGCGGGTGAAACGTGATCTGCTGGAAGAGTGGATTGAGAAGCGCTCTATGCGTAATCTTGGCAAGCCATCAGAGGGTTAGGAGGCGAGCGACTCGCATCAGTGTGCAGCATGGCATCCGGCGATCCGATCGGCTCGCGGATGGCACTACTTGGCGCGCCGTTGTAAGCGTGGAGAATCTATCCCCATTCTCTCGGCTGTTGCCGAGACCGGCGCAAAGTACCAGCGATGTAGGTCCAGTGGGCCCATTTCCTGTAGTGCATGCCAGTGGTGTTGGGTGCCGTATCCCTTGTGCTTGGCAAAGCCGTACCTCGGATATGCTTGTCCGGCGGCGATCATCCACCGATCGCGGGTCACCTTGGCAACGATGGATGCTGCCGCGATGGATAGACAGGTAACGTCGCCCTTGTTGAGTGATCGCTGGGGAAGATCGATGGATGGCAGGCTCAGGGCATCGATCAGCAGGGCGTGCGGCGGGGGATCAAGCTGGGAGACGGCCTCTTGCATGGCTTCCCGTGTAGCAGCAACGATGCCGATGTCATCGATGCGGAGCGCAGGTATGAGAGCCACTGACCAGGAGAGTGCTACTTGGCAGACCTGCTCGTAGAGCAGGTCGCGTTGGCGAGGCGTACAGAGCTTCGAGTCACGCACGCCGCGCAACCGCTCCGGTAGCAGAGGATCGGTCACAGGAAGCATGACGGCTGCCGCCGAGACGGGTCCGGCCCACGCGCCCCGTCCTGCTTCGTCCAGACCCGCAAGACGTGTGTACCCTCTGTGCAGCAGGATGCGTTCCTCATTGAGGGTTGGAGATAGGTTCACCGCCTATGCTCCCTCGAACTCGTGTCTCAAGATGCTCATCAACAGCTCGTCACAGTATCTGCCTTTGCGATAGATCGCCTCTCTCGACCGTCCTTCTGGTGCAAAGCCGCACTTTTGGTAGGCGCGAATCCCTCGGACGTTGTCTTCGTACACCCTGAGTGACACGCGATGCAGGTTCAGTTCCTGGAACGCGAATTTGAGCAAGGTACGTATCGCGTCACTCCCATAGCCCTGACCCCAGAACTGTTTTTCTCCCAGCACGATGCCCAATTCAGCGTGCCGGTGCACCCAGTTTATGTTGTGCAGTCCGATGTTGCCGATGTGCTCGCTATCCGCTGTCTCGATGGAAAAGATCTCGGTGCTGTGATCTCGGAGTTGGTTCTCGAACCACTGTTCTTCTTCAGCCATCGAGATAGGCCGATTCAGGACCAGGAATTCGCGTACCTGAGGATCGCTGAACCAACGCACAAAGGTGGCCAGGTCCTGGCGCTCGATTCGGCGCAGTCGTGTCTTCTCACCGTAGATCATGACCTCTCCTCTGTCTAGATGGTGCTGATCCACCAAGCGGTCAGCAGCGCTACTGCGGCACAAGCGAACGCCAACGCCGCATCACGCACGCGACCTGGCGGTGTCGTGTCCGTATAGGCGCGATATACCCAGTACCCCACACCGGACACGGTAGCGACCAGTGCTCCTAGGCGGAAGTCGCCGCCCCAGGCGGCGAGGCTCCCGGAAACAGAGAGAGCTGCCAGGCCACCGATCCCCAGCGCTGCGTACCCGGAAAGCGTTGCCAGAAGCCCGTGCTTGGGGAACTGATCACGGATGCGCGCTACTCTCTGCTCAAGCAGATAGACGCCGCCAGCCAAAAAGGCGAGGGCGTACAAGCCGAGTACGCTGTGGATCAGTACCGATGAGGGCACCGCCGGCAGGTCCATCATCGGTCCGCCGTGCCTTCCAGGGTCATGACATGCACCTCGCGGAAGGCGTCCAGTCTGACCTTTAGGTCGGGCTGCACGGCCTTCAGGATCTGGCTGCCCTGTCCGCTGATGCCAGGCAGCCGGATCTCCAGCTTGAAACTTGATGCTTGCTTGTTTCCCCGGTGGATTGCCTCCTGCAGTCGCTTCACTCCCGCCAATACGCCTGCCCATCGGGCCGCAAAGGGGGAAGACTCGATTCCCGTGCCTTCTCTGTGTCGGCCGTCTGGCAAACTGGCGAGCTGCCAATGATAGTGCGAGCCATCATCTTGCTCGGAGTTTGTCCAGACCGTCAACGCATAGTCCGCGTCGAAGGGCTCGTTCGAGAAGAAGCGATACACGTCCGAGAAGCGATGGGTCATGTATGCAGGAGGCAGCGAACGGATCACCAAATCCCCGTAACGTTTCTTTGCTAGCCTGCTGTCGAGGATGGCTACTACTCCACGGTCCGTCTTGGTGCGGATCAGTCGACCGAATCCCTGCTTGAGTGCCAGGGTCATCAAAGGCAGCGTATACTCTCCAAAGGAGCTGCCGCCCTCCTGATCGATGCGACTTGTGCGCGCCTCATGCAGGGGATCGCGTGGAGAAGGAAAGGGTAGCTTGTCGATGATCACCAAGGACAGCGCATCTCCCGGCACGTCGACGCCTTCCCAAAAGGACTTGGTCCCAAAGAGCACAGCGTGGGGCGTATTCTTGAACAGCCGGAGCAGCTCGGGGCGTGAAAGCTCGCCCTGGACCAACACTGGCCAAGGCAGCCGTTCGCGGAGTCTATCAGAGACATACTGCATGCCGGCCCAACTGGTAAATAGACAGAATGCTCGCCCTCGACTGACCTCCAGCAGACGGAAGGTTTCCTCGGCAACATCGTCAAAGTATTTCTCTCGGTTCTGCCAGTCGTATGTGCGCAGGTCTGGAAGGTAGAGCACTGCCTGCTTGGCAAAGTCAAATACAGGCTCCCCAATCAACTCGAGCGGCGTTCCGGGAATGCCGCAGCGCGACTTGAGCAGCTCGAATGTGCCGCCCGTGGCTAGTGTAGCCGACGTGCAGATCACGGTGTTGGGGCCAAACAGGAACTTGCCCAGGGGTTCGGCAGCAGAGATGGGGGTGGCGTGGAGGATCAAGCTCACGTGTCGCTGCCGCGCCTGCTCGGCGAAGCGGACGACCTCTCCATCCTTGCTGCTTTTGCTGACCCTGGTGATGCTGTCCGCTGCGGCGCGAATGGCCTGGAGAGCCAAGCCAAAGCGCGTGTTTTCCTCCTCCATATCCGGGTTATCGCCGTATGGGTTTAGTCCAGCCAGCGATTTCGCCAAATCGCGGAGGCTGCGCCCCAGGCGGATTCCCTCTTGCCAGTCCCCGGAGAGCTTGCACGTGGGCTCCTCCATGAAGGCTCGCACCCCTTCGAAGAACAGGCGGTTCAGTGAGGCCAATTCCTCGAGAGTCTTGGACGGTGTGTGCTCGCGAACCAACCGTCGGAGCAACAGACTGGGCACGGTGTAGTCGCTGGCAGTGGTCTCAAAGATGGAAGTAGCGATGTCTTCGATCTGGTGCGCCTCATCGCAGACGATGAGGTCGGTGTCGGGAAGGGCCAGTCCGCCCATCGTTCGTAGCTGAAGGTCGGTGATCAGCAAGTGGTGATTGGTGATCACGACCCGTGCCTCGGCGGCTTTCTGGCGGATTCTCATCACAAAGCAGCGGCCATAGTACAGGCAGTCACCGTGCAGGCACTCATCTGCTGGGCAGGTGATGTGGCTGTGGGTATCGGGATCGAGGACAAAACGGAGCTCCTCAAGATCGCCCGACTCTGTGCCGCGGACCCAGTCATCGAGTTCATCGAGGTCGTACACCTGGGTGCCATCCATCTGGGCAAAGACCCGCTGCTGTGGAAGTTCGACCTGGTATTTGCGGCGGCAGACATAGTTCTGCCGTCCTTTGATCAGCACCGTGTCAAACTCCAGGCCCAGGGCATTCCGGACCAGGGGCACATCCTTGTCATAGAGCTGACTCTGGAGCGCCTTGTTCGCAGTGGAGATGATCAGGGTTTTCTCGCTGAGCAGAATGGGAGCAAGGTATGCGATGCTCTTCCCCGTGCCTGTCCCTGCCTCGATCAGCGCATCTTGCTGCGAGGCAATCGCCTGCCAAACCGTCTCTGCCATCCTGATCTGTGCTGGGCGATGTTCGTACTCGCCCAGCGCCCGCGCCAGCGGGCCAGTGGGACCTAGTATCGCGCCAAAATCGGGTGAAGGCTCGCTCATCTCACACTGAACCTATGCTCGCCTGTGTGCGACCACATTGTCGTATATGTCCTGGCCTGTCTCTTGGGTGACCCAGCTTTTTGCTGCAGCCAGATCGCTGCGAAGGCCGGGGGACAGGTCCAAGCCCGTCGCCAGCTTGACCTGGTCTACCGACATGGACGCATAGGCAATGTTGTTCCGGGTCTCGATCCGGCCGAGATCCTCAAAGTACAAGCCACACGAGGTATACATGGCTTGACAGTAACGTTCTGCCTCCAACAGATGCAAGAGCCGACGGGTCGCTTCAGTGGGTATGGCTCGGGAAGAGAACTGCCGCAGTAGATCAGGTCCTTCGATGATGCCCAGCATGACATTGATGTAGCCGTCGCGCAACTTCCATGGTGCATCAATCCACGCGCGGCACTCGTTCTCGTAGAGCGCATCAACGCTGCCTGCAAGGCGATCGAACGCCGTGCGCAGGCGCAGCTTCCACCGCTGATCTCCCGACGTGCATGCACAGCCTGTATTCCAGCGGGCCAGACCGTGGGCGCAGCTCCACGCAGTCTGTTCTACGAGCACGACATCCCGCGTCGGAGAATGTCGGCGGAGATATCCTCCGGGAGTTGTGACTTGGAACCCGACGCGGCTGGCCTCCGTCCGCAAAAGGGAGCGCAAAAAGTGCTGCCGCCGGTGCTGGTGATGGCCGAATGTCTCGCCATCGGTGGCGATGATGAACAGCCCGCTGTCCGTGTGTGCCGTGTCCCGGCACCAGTCCGCAAAGTGCGCCGCACTGGCCGTGAGCCCGGGATCGAATGCCAGCCGATTGGACATCTGCTCATCGCGCAGAAAGACGGTCAAGTACCGGTTGTCAGACAAGCGAACATAGTGCGGCATCCTGCTGTCCACCCAGTCCCCATTCGGATCGCGGACCTGGTGCGGGCACAGGAGGGTGTAGCGCAATCCCAGGCTCTGCATGGCCGCCAGGGTATCGATGTCGGCGGCCATTTCGGGCAGCCACATCCCCTCTGGCGCGTGCCCAAACCGATGGGCAAAGTCAGCGATTCCCCACCTGATCTGGGTCGCCTTGTCACGATGCCTGGCTAGAGGAAGAATGGTATGGTTGTAGGCCTGAGCCATGCCGTTTCCTACACCGAACGTTCGGCGATGGCGTTTGTCAGACATCACGATGCGATCGTGGGTGACCGGGAACTGCGCTTCTAACCAATGCGCTAGAGTGGGGCCAAAGTTGAAGCTGATCAGCTCAAAGTTCCCCAGTTCCGCGTTGGGTCTGTAGCACTCGCTGTGGATCTTTTCGTTAAAGTTCTCGAAAGGCTCTGCTCCTGGCTCGGGCGGGATGAGACCCGTGAATGGGTTCTCCCGTGGTGGTTGGTAGAAATGCCCGTGAATGCACATGGTGAGCTCGGTCATTGCGATGTTTGTCCTCTGCGATGTAGGGTATGGTGTGGCAGTATCCACAGAGCGTGCGTGCCCAATGGACAGGAACGTGTCGGGCATTGCGCACGTGCCACTGTTGTTTTCTGACGTCTAGCGGAATCCTCCTGTGGCTCCTTCAGTGCCGCCGATCGTCTCGCCACTGGCTATGATGCGACCGGCGCGCTCTGCTGCGGATGTGTCACTGGCGATGACACAGTTGCGTCCAATGATGGTTCCCCCGGAGATGACTGCATTCTTGCCGATCAGCGTGAGCCCGGTGTCCAGTCGTGGGTCGGCCCTATTGGGCGTTTTCAGGTCCTGCCCAACGCCAACCTGAGCCCTCGCGCCAACGCGCACGTTCTTGTCAATGATCGCCCGATCGATAACCGCCATCTCGTCGATCACCGTGTCCGTCATAACGATAGAGTTCCGAACGATGGCGCCCGGCTTGATGCGTACCCCGGGCGAGAGAACAGAGTACTCGACCGCACCCTCGATCACGCATCCGTCGGAGATCAGGCTGTGCCCGATAGATGCACCCGTGCGCACATTGACCGGTGGGCGCTCCTCGCTGCGCGTGTGGATGATCCAGGACCGATCCTGTAGGTCCAGAGGTACGTCCTCGTCCAGCAAGTCCATATGCGCTTCCCAGTAGGCCTGCACCGTGCCCACGTCTACCCAGTAGTGGCTGAACTCGTAGCAGAAGACCTGATAGTCGTCTGCTATCATCGCGGGGAGGATGTCCCTGCCAAAGTCGTGCGAAGAGGTGTCTATGGAGGCATCCCTTTCCAGCATATGTGTCAAGACCTGGGTATCAAACACATAGATCCCCATCGAAGCCAGGTCGCTTTCTGGATGTGAAGGCTTTTCCTGGAACGTGGCTACGCGTCCGGGCCGCGCACTACTCAGGCCCAGAATCCCAAACCGCGGTGCCTCAGCCATTGGCACTCGGATCGCACAAACGGTCATGTCGGCGCCGGTCTCTTCGTGGTAGCGCAGCAGGCGGCTATAGTCCATCTTGTAGACGTGATCGCCGGAAAGGATGATCGTCCAGCGTGGAGCGTAGCTGTGGACAAAGTCCAGGTTGTAGTGAATCGCCTCCGCCGTGCCTCGATACCAAGCGCAGTCCTCGGTCGAAACCTGGTAGGGTTGGAGGAGGACCACGCCGCCGCTCATTCTGTCCAGATCCCATGGCCTTCCGTTGCGGATGTGATCGTTGAGGGATCGTGGGCGGTATTGGGTCAGGATACCGACCGTGGTGATTCCCGAATTGACGCAATTGGACAAGGGAAAGTCAATGATGCGGTACTTGCCGGCAAAGGGCACTGCCGGTTTCGCACGCTTCTGCGCCAGAATGCTCAGACGAGTGCCCTGTCCTCCCGCAAGGATCATCGCCAGGGCGCTCAACATGAGTCTTGTCTCACCGTTGCTGGTGGTCTGGCTTTTTGTGCTGCGCGTGCCAGGCCTGGAATCAAGTAGTCACGAGCGACTACCTCCCAACTCATCTGTTTGCTCAAGGCATATCCCTCCTTGAGGATACTGTGAGCCGCTCTGTCATCCTGAGGCAGGCGATCGGAGATCTGTGCTGCAACGAGCTCGGCCTGGACAGCCTCGATCTGATTGCGACGCTTCTGATCGATGGACAGGGCCGTATCCAAGCCTTCCCCCAGCCGGCCAGTCATCGTATAGTCAGCGACGATGACATTGAGCTTGTCCAACCCACCGACTTGGCGGATGAAGCCCAAGCAGCCGCATACACTAGAGATCACGCACAGTGCACCAAAGCTCAGTGGTTCGACCTGAGCGATGCCAAAGGGTTCGTACACGCTCTGGCCGAACTCGAGATCGGAGCCCTGGCGGATGTCGATGAACGACATCTCCTGGGGCATACGCTTGCCGCAGCGGTCCTGACTCCAGCCGAACTGGTTGACCAGGACGATCTGAGCGTTTCCTGCCACCTGATTGAACTGCTCGATGGCCCGGTAGAAGGGGATCTCGTGACTGACAAGGTCGGGCACATCCTGGCCATCTACCTGGATCGGAACGTCGCGGTGATTGACCGGCCAGCCGTACTGAGCTTCCATCTGCAAGATCGCTTCTGGGGGACGCCCCACGGGGATGATGCTGGAGAGGATGAACAGCACTGCGCTCTTGCCCTGACGCTCCAGAAGCGGTGCCAGGGCCTCCATCACACGGATGTCGCGCCAAAGGCCCTTGGAGGGAATGAAGCGGGTGACGTGTGTGAACACGTGATCGGGGCGATATCCCAGGAGGTTGGTGCAGTACTGCTGGAGTCGAGACCGAGAGACTCGCTTCTCTTCCAGGCCGATCTCGTGACTGGGCACGCCGTTGTACACCAGGTCGATGTTGGCCCTTTTCCAGTTTGCGTCGAGAAAACGCATCTCCTGCACGACAAAGTCACCCACAGCAAAGATGTTGTCACAGTAGCTCGCCGCCGGGCGGATCAGCCCGTGCTTGAAAAAGTGCGACTGGTCGCCGAACACGTCTTCCAGAAACTGTCCCTCCTGTTGCGCCTGGCCGAGAACGCTGTAAAACATGGTGTCGTGCCCAGGGTGTGACTCAACGATCGGGCGCACAGTGGCGACCTCGTGCCCGTAGAAGACGGTGTCGTATGTGCCGGGGTCACGCATGATGGCACAGTAGCAGAGAGGCAGACCCATGAATTCGTGAGCGATGATGAATCGCCGGCCCCGGGTCCCGTTCACAACTGCTTGCAGGGCGCGATACGCGGGCTCTGCGGCATTGACGTGGAGACTGTACTCGGGATGGCTTTCATAGAGATCAGAACGAATGCCAAAGTGACGGTACAGGCCAGACTTGAAGGCATTGAGTCGTGACGGTGAGGCCTGGCTGCCATCTACGAGAATGATCTCGTGGCGGGCTGTGCCGAACGCGCGCGTGCCGTAGAGAAGCCTGACGTGGTGCTGGCGTTCGATCGCGCGCAGGCGGCCACGCAGAGTGGAAACAGCTCGGTCTATGCCATGGTAGGAAGAATAGATGACTCGGAGCTGGTTTCGCGGCGCCGTCAGCCGCTCCATTTCCACTTTGTCACTCGTAGTCATGGGGCCGACCAGAACCGTGCGTCCCACGTGTTCGCCGTAGGCGCGCGTACTGAGCAGCCCGTCAAACACGGCACCAATGCCTCCGACTTTGACGCCTGCCTCGTGTGTGGCGTGCACAACGAGGTCAAACTGGTAAGGCGACTCGGGCATATACAGCCTTCCCTATCTGGCAAAGTCTGCTCGCTGGAGCAACGGATGGTGGTCTGTAGCTGGCGACCTCAGGCTTCCGGGTTCTGCCAGGCAGATCCTCTCCAGGCCAGGTCGCTTCCGGCGAGTCACGGGCTCACCGATGCTTCCTGCAATGCCGGCTGGTGGCCGCAGAGTGTGATATCTGTCCGACCTGGCCTTGTAGATGTCCATCAACGGTGTCGAATCATAGCACGAGAACGGGATTTCGTCAAGGTGTTTGCCTTTTGGGGCGAGCTATGCTATGATGTTGAGCCTGCGCAAAGGAGGACCACACCTGCTATGGCCAAGTGTGCCAAGAGACAGATCGCCCACCTCGATGGGTACGTCGCCGCTCTCTCAGAGACGGACCGGGCACTCGTGAACCGGATCTACCACGTGCAGACGGCGGTGGGAGGACTGGCTGTTCCGCCTTCGATGCAAGCGTGGGTCGAGAGCACATTCGGCGACCTGGGCGCTGTTCGCACTCAGCACGTCGTCAAGGTCACCAACCTGATCACTATGGAGGGTGCGCTGTTCAACCCACTCCGCGGCGTCCGCCCGATCGACCTGTGGCCCGAGGTGGACGTATGTGCCGCTATCGAGCAGACACGCGGCGGGCCCTTCTGCCACCCGGAAAGCCTGACTCCCGAGGACATCTTTGCCGAGGGGCTGCCAGGGCGTGTGCGCGGCAAGTACTGCATCACCGCCAGCAACATCGCCAAGTACGACGGGTACCATGGGCTGGTTATATTCGACGAGCACAACCCGCTGGAGATCTCCTCTGAGCGAGTACGCGACTACATCGATACCGCTCTGCGCTGGGCCAAGCGAGCGCACAACGCGGACCGCTCGGCAAAGTACTTTTTCTTGATGTGGAACTGTCTGTGGAAAGGGGGTGCGTCGATCGTCCACGGGCATATGCAGGTTGCTTTGGGGCGCGGGATGCACTATGCACGCGTGGAGCACTGGCGACGCCAGGCGTTGCTCTACCGTCTGGCGCACGGAGAGAACTACTTCGATGACCTCTATCGGGTGCATGAAGCATTGGGTCTGGCAACGACTATCGGTGAAACCCGCGCGGTCGTCTCTTTGACCCCGGTCAAGGAGAAAGAGATCCTGCTCATTTCCCCGACGTGTTGGATCGACAACGATGACTGCAAGGAGGCGTTAGGATCCATACTCCAGACCTATACCGGCGCGATGGGGGTGCAGAGTTTCAACCTAGCCCTGTATCAGCGCCCGATAGATGTCGCGGAAGAGGATTGGGACGGGTTCCCGGCGGTGGTGCGCTTGGTCGATCGTGGGGATCTGAACGTTCGCACAACAGATGTGGGCTGCATGGAGCTGTACGGGTCGAGCGTGATCACGACAGATCCGTTCGACGTGATCGATGCCATCCGGTCGCAGCGCGATCCGTTGGCTTGAGGAGCCGGTGAGGTAAACCGGCTGTCGAGCGCGTCTGGAAAGGGATGAGATGAAGGACCTGCCGCGGGCACTGATCATTGTCCCAACGTACAATGAAGCCGGCAATCTGGAGCCACTGATCGACGCCATCCAGGCACTGGACTGTGGGTTTGAGGTGCTGGTTGTGGACGACGGTTCTCCAGACGGAACGGGCCAGATCGCTGAGCGGCTGTCTCAGGAGCGGGAGGGAATCCACGTTCTGCACCGCCGCGGCAAGATGGGATTGGGCACTGCCTATGTGACCGGCTTCCGCTGGGCGCTTGAGCGCGACTATGACTGCGTCTTTGAGATGGACTGTGACTTTTCACATCATCCTCGCTACTTGCCCGGCTTCCTTGACGAGATCAAGCGCGCAGACTTGGTGATCGGCTCGCGGTATGTCCCGGGAGGCGGCACTGCCAACTGGGGAGCTCTCCGAAAGCTCATTAGCTGGGGCGGCAACGCGTTTGCCAGGACGATGCTTCGCCTCCAGACCCGTGACTGCACCGGCGGGTTCCGGTGCTACCGACGAGAGACGCTGCGGAGCGTTCCGTGGGAGTCACTTCAGCTACACGGGTATGGCTTTCAAGTTGGGGCCGCTTACTATGTCGAGCGAATGAAGGGTCGAGTTGTCGAGTTCCCCATCATCTTTGAAGATCGCCGCGTGGGACAGTCCAAGATGAGCGGCCGGATCGTACTGGAGGCCTTTGTGTTCGTGGTTCGCACCGCGCTACTTGGGCCACCAGACCGGCGAGCCTAATGCTGCTCGCAGGGATACGCTTTTACGCATGGGCGCGATCTAATGAGAATCTAATGGGTTTCTAACACTTGTCTAACGCTTCTCTAATGCCGTTCTAATGCGAGCCAGGTATAGTAGCAGTATACTGAAGGTTCCTTAACGGCTTCCAAATGTGCTTCGGTTCCAGATTCCCTCGTCCTCGGGATGAGATCCCAAGTCCTTTCCTCTCTGAGCATCACGATCCGTGGTGTCCTGAGCATAGAGTGATCTCGGTGCGCGCCACAGTCGTGTTGGCGCAACGCACCTCATTTTGAAGGAGAAGATTATGAGCACGCACGCAGACTATGCAGACCGAGTTTCGAAGCGATATGGCGTTTTGAAACGTATCGGTCAACCAGACGCAACATTGGAGGAAGGTTATGTTCCGCAGTATGTTCGGCCCGGCCCAGACTACGCTGAGCGAGAATGGGCTCGAGCCAAAGAATCGCTGATCAGCGCGCGCAGGCGCGCCAACGAGGCACAGATCCGGGAGCGACTGGAGGCGCAGCCGCCGATAGATCTCATCAGGCGGACGCCGTTTGGTCCCTCAACGTCGGTTCGGGAGATTGTGTCTCGCGAGTCTCGCGTCGTTCTGCTGGGCGAGGCGGGCGCAGGAAAGACCATCGCGCTGCGCGACCTGGCGACGCATCCGTTGTCGACGTCGAATGAAGGGGCGCACTTCTTGACGTGCATCATCAACCTGCCCGAGCTGGTGGCCTCACAGTGTTCTTTGCCCGAGTACCTGTCTGAGGACGCGCAGCAGCACATGGACCTCTCCCTGCCCCCTCAGATGTTCCAGGATATGCTCGTGCGCGGACAGGCGTTGCTCTGCTTTGACGACCTGGACGCGGTCCCCAGTCAGGACGACCGGGCCAGGGTCGCCGGCCAAATCGAATCATGGGCGCGGCAGTATCCCCGCTGCAAGTGCATCGTGACCGCACGGGCCGATGCTTACGAGCCATCGCTAGATCCGGAGCAGTTCGCCCACTTTGCTCTCGTGCCGTGGGGCGAGTACTCTGCTGCGGATCTGGAACAGGTGTGGAATGAGGTGAAAGCAGACCTCACAGAGAAAGAGTCCGAGGTGCAGATGGCCTCTTCTCGTCTGCTTCAGGACATTGCAGGCGCGCGCTACCTCGAGGCCGTTCTGCTCGAGAGTGGACTGGATGCTCTGTGGGACGAGGTGCGTTCCCACCTGTGGGATGCGGCCTGGCGTACAAAGCTTGGACTGACCTGGCGGTTCTTGGCCGAGGACCACCCTGATGCCTGGGCGAGGTTGATCACCCGAGTGCTTGAGGCTGGAAAGAACGATCCGCTGAAGAGAGTCCTGCATCGTCACCTGCGCGCCGCGGCATACGGACTGGCAGCTGCTGGCGCGACCAGCGGACTGGACCAAAGTGTGCGCCAGACCATCATCGACGGGCTGGTGGACTGGTTGACCGATCCACAAGCGGCCGGACGGCACGATGCGATGGATGCGCTGTTTCGGCTGTCAGGCGAACCCTACGCCATGGAACGAGCACTGCAGATCATTGAGGATGGTGAGCGAGACGAGTGGTCTCGTGAGGCAGCCGCTCTTTTCCTGGGAGAGCCAGGGCACCCGGATGCCGGGCGCGTGGTCAAGGCGTTGCAGGTCTGCATGGACGATGGCGAAGCGAGCACGCTGTTGCGTCAGGCGGCCATCACGTCCATCGGGAAGCTGGCGAGTCGCCGAGTCCTGGACGGAGAGCTGCAGGCAGAGGTTGAGGACAGCATGCTCGCCCGCATCCGCAATCCTGGAAGGTCTCTCGATCTGCGGTCCGCTATGGGAGAATCACTGGGTCTGATCGCTGCCCACACACACGGTGATGCGATCATCGATGCCCTTGTTTCACTGGCACGCGCGGAGAACGAGGACGAGAAGGTTCCGTACACGGTGCAGATCGCTGCTGCCCGGGGGCTGCTCCACGTACTGTCTGCCTGGAGGGACCCACAGCTTACCGAGAGGCTATGGGAGTTGGCGCGTGATGAGCAGGTCGATGACTCTGTGCGAAGCCAACTTGTCAGAGCTCTCGGCAGGCTGGGCAACGTGGCCGAAGCCGCCCACATCGCGCTTGCGTTGGCGCGGAATCCCAAGGTCTACCCACCTGGACAGCGAGAGGCACTGGATGCGCTGGGTGAGTTGGAGTACTCGGACGAAACCATACTGGAGGCCCTGCTGGAGATCGCCGAGAGCAAAGACCGAAAAGTCAAAGATTTTGTTCGGCTTGCCGCTGCACGCGCCATCACCCGGACTGGGAACCTCGATGTGGGCGTGCAACATCTACTGATGTTGGTTGCGGACAAGAGCCTGTATCGCAGCACGCGGAACGAAGCGCTTACTTTCCTAGGAGAGCTGGGCTTTTCTGGTGACGAGGACCTCGACAACGCGACGATCTCTGTGTTGCTGGTTTGGGTGACCGAAGAGAACACCACGGAAGATGTTCGTGAGACCGCCATGCAGGCCCTGTGCACGCTGGGGGCGAACCGGGAAGATGTCATCCGGGAGTGGATCGGCGTCATCCAGGACAGAAAGGTGTACCCACGGGTGCGCCGATCGGCGGCGGAGATGCTGGGGTCCCTGCCCGTCCAGCACAAGAACCTGGTTGTGGAGGCCTTGAATGTGACGCTGTACGACTCTGAGGAAAAGAGCGACCCGCTCCGCGTTCCTATCGCCTACCTCCTGTCTCTGTGGGGAGAGGACGAGCAGGCGCTGACCTATCTCAAGGCAGCCGCTGAGCAATCCTACATGGCGGCTGTACGGCACAAGGCTGCAATGTATCTGGCAGAACTGGATGAGATGGATCAGGCTGCCTCCACGCTGCTCGCGCTGGCAGAGGACAGCAAGATCGCAGACCCCATTCGCTGCGACTCTCTGCGGGCACTGGGGCTGTGGCGGGTAGGTGACCAGCATCTCGTCGATCAGGTCAAGCCGATCCTGCAGGAAGAGGATCTCTTGCCGAACGTCCGTGAGGCGGCCTACAACTGCCTAAAGTCGATCACTGCAGCCTGACCGTGCCGGTCTGGCCTACCCTATGCCGGGGGCGCAGCAAGCGCTGCGCCTCCGGCTTTCTTTGCGCCCCGGTGCCGCGAGTGACGCTCTTTTTCGTTCCTGCTCGCTGGCAGGCAGAGCAGGCAGACCTTGCCTTGCGCTGTCTTCCGTGGTACAATCACACCCTACAGGCAGAGCGCGGGCGTAGAACGGAGTGATAGCTGTCTGGTTGAGCCTGGAGGGATCGCGGATGACAGACCATATGAGGATAGAGGAGTTGAGGGATACCCCAAGAGTTGCCGATCTGAGGCACCGAGTGCGTGCCGCAATGGAGCAGCCGCCGGTAGGGTGGCTCGGCCCCACGTACATCGAGTCACGCTTTATGTCAGAGCCGCTGCCGGTACGCAAGGCTCGGGCGATCGCTCGCAAGCTCGCGGAGATGCCGACAGACCTGTGGGAAGGACAGCTCTTTGCTGGCTCGATGACCCTGGAGTCCCCCCGCGTACACTGCGAACGCGGCTTTCCAGAATACACGACTGAAAGCGAGCGGAAGGCGGCGGCAGAACAAAGACTGAGTATCCGCTCGGTCTTTGGTCACATCGTGCCTGACTATCCGACCTTGCTGGGCAAGGGCCTGCGTGGGATCCGCGCCGAGGCCGAAGAACAGCGGTGTCAAGCGGGGACAAATGAGGAAGCCGCCTTTCTCGACTCTGTCGCGATCGCCTTGGATGCGGTTGTGGACTATGCCCAGCGCTTGGCCGAGAGATGCGAGGATGAAGCGAGGGCAGAGGGGAACGAGCAGCGAGCTTCAGAGCTCTTTGAGATGGCTGAGAACCTGCGCCAGGCGCCGGCAGGTCCGTCTCGGACGTTTTGGCAGGCGCTTCAGGCCGTATGGCTGCTGCATATGGTGTTTCATTCCACGATGAATGGGAACGCAGTGGGGCGGCTGGACCAGTACGCGTGGCCCTACTTGCGGGCCGATCTGGAAAGCGGTCGGCTGACCCTCCCGCGGGCGGCGGAATTGGTGGACTGCTTCTGCCTGAAATTCAACGAGCGTGCACAGACCATAGAAGAGCAGCGGCCCGAGGCGCGCACGCCTGAGTCGGTGGAGGCCGCCCGACGCACGCGACACGATACCTCTTCTCAGATCGGGACCGATCGAGACAGCCTCGACGCCACGAACCACTGGCTCCAGAACATCGTGATCGGCGGCCTCAAGCCTGACGGCGCAGATGGGACTGATCCCCTGACCTTCTTGCTGTTGGAGAGCTATCGCCGCAACCGGATGACCAATCCACTGCTCACCGTACGCCTGCACCGAGATTCGCCTGAAGAGCTTGTCATCCGGACTTGCGAGGTGCTCAAGGAGGGTGGGGGCATGCCAGCGATCTTTAACGACGAAGCGATCGTCCCGGACCTGGTACGGATTGGCATGCCGGTCGGGGATGCGCGTGACTATACCAATGATGGGTGCTGGGAGGTGATCATCCCAGGGCGGACGGACTTTCGCTTCCAGCGACTGAGCATGATGCTCTGCCTGGAATGGGTGCTTAACCGGGGCGCTGGTCGCACAGATGGGCTCCAGGCGGGTCTCGATACGGGTGACCCGCGTGCTTTCACCACTTACCAGGAGGTCTGGCAGGCATTTCTGAGACAACTGGACTCTATGGTGGGTAGGGTCGTGCAGCAGGTCGCGGACACGATCGACGAGCGGAGTACGATCGCGCCTGTGCCGCTGCTGAGCGCCCTGATCGACGGGGCGATCGCGTCCCGTCGCGATATGACCGCTGGCGGGGCCAAGTATCGCACGTTCGGTATGCTTGCCGAAAGCGCTGCGCATGCGATCGACTCCCTGACAGCCATCAAGACAGTGATCTTTGAGCAGAGTCGAGCCACAATGGCCGACCTCTGCGAAGCGCTCGACGCGGATTTCTGCGGGTACGAGCCCCTTCGTGCTCAGCTTCTGTCGGCACCCAAGTATGGGAACGACGACGACCGGGCCGACGCCGTCGGGCGTGAACTCATCGAGGCCTTTACATCGATCGTCCACCAGCATGCGCAAGCGCACCGTTCGGCCATCAAGTTTCCTTGTGGTGTGGGGACGTTCTCCTGGTACATCGGTATCGGCCAGGGTCTTGGCTCGTCGCCCGATGGGAGGCGGTCAGGCGAACCGGTATCCTCCAATTTCTCTCCGGCCCTGGGGCGTGATGCCGAGGGCATTCCTGGCGCGATCCTCTCATACGCCAAGATGAACCAGTGCAACTTGCCCGCCGGAGGGCCCCTGGACCTGCGCTTGTCCAAGCGCCTGGTGTTGGGTGAGGAGGGCACGCAGCGCATGGTCGGACTCGTTCGCGGTTTTGTGGACACTGGCGGCGCGATGATGACGCTGACGGTAGCCGACACGGAAGAACTGCGCTCCGCACAGAGGGAACCTGACCGCTATGAGTCGCTGCGGGTTCGTATGGGAGGATGGTGCGCCTACTTTACGATGCTCAGTCGCGAACAGCAGGACCATCACATCCACCGGCAGGAGGCGCGGTGATAGACGCAGCAGCCGGTGTCCGCAGGACAGCGGCTGAAGCGTGAAAGCGATGTCTTGATTCGGCCCGGATACCCGCGCTGTCTGGGGGAATAGAGTCTCCGAAGCTACTGCGGGATCCGACACTCCTCGTAGGGATGTCCTTCGCCCAGCACTTGATCCACAACCGGCATCCACTCGCTGATTGCGATGCTCTGGGGGCAGAGCTCCTCGCATTGACGACACTGGATGCACGCGCTTGCTCTTGCATCCTCGGGAATGCGGGCGTATCCGCCCTGGGCACTCCCAAACGTGTTGTACATCACGCCCGTGTTGAAAGTGGCAAAGTTGCGCGGGATGTCGACGCCGTTCGGGCACGGCATGCAGTAGCGGCACTGCGTGCAGGGGATTGGGCACAGTTCGTCATACTTGGTGCGTACCTGTGAAACCAAAGCCAGTTCGTCCGCGTCCAGGCTGCCCACGCGCGACGCGCTGGCGCTGCGGACATTTTGTACAACCTGCTCCATCGTGCTCATTCCGCTGAGAACGGTCGACACTTGAGGCTTGTTCCACAGCCACTGCAGCGCCCAGTCGACGGGCGAGCGCTCTGTGCGTGCGGTGTCCCACAAGTCTTGGATCGGTCGTGGAGGGTCCGCCAGCTTGCCGCCAAGCAGAGGTTCCATCACAACGACTGCCACACCCTTTGAGGCGGCGTACTCGAGACCCTTTGTGCCCGCCTGCACCTCCTCGTTCATATAGTTGTACTGGATCTGGCAGAGCGCCCAATCTTCATAGTAGTCAAGGATCTCTTTGATGTGCTCGGTCTGCAGCTTGTCGAGTTGTTCATTGAGGTACCTGTCGAAATCCTCCGTACGTTCGACTGCCCAAGCGGGGAGCTTGGTCGCCAGCTTGACCTTGTCCCGATACCCGCCTCTGAGCGCATTGCCCACCACGCGTTCGCTGTTTCCTCCGTGGTAGGGATAGCCTGTATCCAGATAGTTCACCCCGTGGTCGATGGCATAGTGAAGTATTCGTATCGCTTCGGATTCATCGATGTTGGAACTGTCGCCGTCCTGGACGGGTAGTCGCATACAGCCAAACCCCAGTGCCGAAACCTCCCAGTCCAATCCGCCAAATCGCCGGTACTGCATCGAGTTGATTCCTCCTCTGTCTCGTCACAGAAAGCTGTGATCCGTGCCTTGTGTTCGTCCGGCGCGCCCCACTCACTCGCGCTGCGCGGCTGGGTCCAAAGGGAACTCTACAGGGCTTCCGCCCTGCCGTGATGACTGCCGGATAGCAGGCGTTACCGCTTGATCCAGCCGCGCCTGCAGAGGCCCATAGGTAGGTTCTTCGCCGTCGCGCACGGCGTGGACCAGACTTATCAGGCATCCGGCGACGCCGATCTCGTCGTCGTGCCACTGTACGCCGCGGACTCTCTGTCTGGGCTTGAAAGGATTGTCCCAGCGCACGATGGGCAAATCCGGGTCGCCGGTGTGGGCGACCAGGGCGACCAGCTCAGTAGGCGAGCACCGGGTCTACCACGTTGCGCAGCGGCTTTCCCGCTCGATACCGTTCCAGGTTCTCCACAAAGATCGCCATTGCCCGCTCCTCATAGTGCGGCGTACGTCCGGCATAGTGGGAGGTGATGATGACGTTGGGCATCTGCCACAGCGGCGAGCTCTCTGGCAGGGGCTCAGTCTCAAAGACATCCAGGCCCGCGCCAGCGATCCAGCCCTGCTGCAGCGCCTGGATCAGCGCTCGCTGCTCAATGGTTCCGCCCCGGCCGATGTTGACGAGGTAGGCCGTCCGCTTCATCTCCCGCAGCTCGCGCTCCCCGATCATATTCCTGGTCTCAGGCGTCAAGGGAACGGTGAGGACGACAAAGTCGGCTCGCGGCAGCAGATCCAGCAGACGGTCGGGACCGTACATCGCGGCTACACTGGGTGCGTCAGCAGCCGGATGTCGACGTACTCCGAACACCTCTACCCCGAGTGCCGTGGCTATCTCCGCCGTCCGCCCACCGATCGCGCCGACACCGACGAGGACCATGGTCTTCCCGGCCAGCTCAAAGACGTCCTCGCCGACGCCTCTTGTCCACGTGCGGTGTTCTTGGGCGCGGACTGCTGAGTGAAGACCGCGAGCAAAAGCGAGCAGGAAAGCCAGTATGTGCTCGCTGATGGGGATGGCGTGCACTCCTGAAGCATTCGTCACCACAAGGTCCAGGTCTGCTACTTGAGGGTAGCGCAGCAGCCAGTCCGCACCGGCGCCCCACTGCTGAAACCAGCGCAGACCGCTCGCTTTGAGGACCAGGTCATGCGGAAAGCGGCGAGCCGCGATCTCGATCTCGTCCAGTGCGGCCTGGATCTCGGCGCGATCCTCGGTGACCAGGATCTCCATGTCTGGGGCCAGCCGATGGATGCTTGCCAGATGTCCCTCTGACAGCGCCCCCGGTTCATATCCGATTGCGATTGTGCTCATAGTTCCTCTGCCAGTTCGATCCGTGCCCGATCACTGCCCATGCTCTATTCTGGCGGCCAACCCGCCAGCTCGGGGGCACGATGGCGGCGGCTCGGCTGAGCCGCTGGTGTGCATTCCCAGGCTCAGGACCAGCGTGCAGCATCGAGCTTGTGCTCTGTGTCTCAGCGCGCATCGATGACGGGAACCGCAGCCATCGTACTCTTTGTCCGCGCAGAGACGCGGACAACGTGGGGCAGCCGGGGGATCAACACCCGGCTGCTATGCCACGGTTTTGATTGTCAGGTATCGAAGGTCAGGCTCTTAGCTCGCGTCCCATCAGAGCGCTCCACTAAGCCTGAGGAAAGATGGGATCGAGCTTCTGAGCGCGCCGAGAAAGCTCAGCGTCCTCTTTGGGAGTGATGGGTGTGAACTGGTCCGCCGCATCGCACATCCACCACAGTAGCTGGGCGTGACCCGGGCTTGTGCCGGCGGTGATCGGCTTGGAGAGCGTGAAGCGAACTGCGCCCAAGGCCTCCTCAAAGCTATCTACCGGAGAGTACCAGGTCTTGCTCCACTTGCGCTGCTCGCCTTCTCGCCAGCGGCGCTTGGCCATCGTCTTGAGGGCCAGGATGCCCATTCCCTTTTCGCTCGCTCTCTCAAGCACCCTTGGACCGAACTTGCCCTTGTGCCAGCAGACCCAGTTGATGGGAAAGAGGATCGTGTCAAACGCAAACTGGTCCATCAAGGCGAGGGCAGCCTCCTCTGAGTGGGCGGAGAATCCCAAGAAGCGCACGAGGCCCTTCTCTCGCGCCCGAACGAATGTCTCCAACGCGCCGCCAGGGCCGAGAATCTCATTGACATCCTCCATCGTCGTGACTGCGTGTAGCTGGTACAGATCGAAGTGGTCTGTGCGCAGACGTTCTAGCGATGTCGTGAGCTCAGCCTCCGCATCTTTCGCATTGCGCTTGCCCGTCTTGCAGGCCAGGAAGACCGAGTTACGATACGGCTCAAGGGCTGGTCCCAGGCGCTCTTCGGCATTGCCGTAGGAGGGTGCCACGTCAAAGTAGTTGATCCCTCTCTCGTTGACTGCCGTGGCAACAAGCTGCCCTGCGACGCTTGGCTCTTCATCCATGACTGCGATTCCGCCAAAACCGACCACAGAGAGACGCTCGCCTGTCTTACCGAGCTTTCGCTTTTCCATTCCTCCATCTCCTTTCAGGTGAATTCTAGGGTGAGTCCGTTTGCTTGCGGACAGTTTCTACCTGTCTGCGGGCCTGGTCGAGGTGATCGCTCATCGCCTGCCTGGCCTCTTCCTTGTCTCGTTCCCTGATCTTTTCCAGAATTCGACGGTGATGCGCCAGACCGACGTCCATCGCTCTTGGCGCGTCCACGGAGACCCGAACGATCTGCATGAGCAGGTCAGAGATCGGGCCAAGGAGGACGCCAAAAAGGTCGTTGTGCGTGGCTGCCGCAACTGCAGTGTGGAAGGCCAAATCATAGAACGCGTACTTGGCCGGGTCGTGCCGGTGGGCGGACATATCCCTGAGCGCCGCTTCCATAGCCGCCAGGTCACTCTCCGTTGCCCGCTGGGCGGCCAGTCCGGCTGTCTCGACCTCGATCATTCGCCGCACCTCGTGGACATCCTGGAGGGAACACGCATCCTGCCGCAGCTTTAGGTAGAGCTCGATAGAGGCCGCAGCATCCTTGTGGCTCAGTTCCTGCACATAGGTCCCGCAGCCTGACTTGACTCTGACCAGTCCGCGGACGCTCAGGACGCGGATGGCCTCGCGAACCACAGTGCGACTGACACCCATCCGGTCCGCCAGCTCGCGTTCGCCAGGAAGCTTATCGCCAGGCCGGAGAGACTCGGCGGCGATCAGTTCCTGGACCTTGTCAGCGACCTGTTTGTAGAGCTTGTCGCGCTGAAGGCGGAAGCCGAACATCTCGTCCACAGTGTAACCCTTTGTCTTCGTTCTGGTAGAGTGGTTAGACCACCTGGCCACAGCGCCAGTATACCACGCCATCGTCCCCTGGTCAAGTCGAGGGTACCACCACGGGGCGCATCGCGGGTGCTCCGCAGACTGAGTGAGGGGACACCATTCCCTGACCGCGATACTCCTCACTCGAGGGTAGGGCTGTTGCATTGTCTCTTGACTTGACCGAGGAGTGCCGCATCCCCCGATGCGGCACGGTGCGCCAGCAAGCCGGACGCATCAGGGGATGCGCCCCCCTCGGACTATGCAGCAGCCCTAACTCGAGGGTCAGTCCGCTTGTTGCAGGTGCCAAAGTATGCTACAATGGCATCTATCCAGACTCTGAGAAGGAGGTCATCCATGGACAAGCAGCTCGCGGGGATCATCGTCGCCATGATCACACCGTTCAAAGCAGACGAGTCACTCGACGAAGAAGGACTGCGTGTAGTCACACGATTCCTCATCGAACGAGGCGTGCACGGCCTGTTCCCAGGTGGCAGCCAGGGGGAGTTCTATGCGCTCTCTACCGACGAACGCCAGCGTGTGTTGGAGGTGACGCTTGATGCGGCTCAGGAGCAGGTCTTTGTCGTGGCCCACGTGGGCGCTGTGACCACCCGAGAGGCGGTATCCTTGGCTAGAAGGGCTGAGGCGGCTGGCGCCGATGCCTTGGCCGCGATCACCCCCTACTTTATTAAGCCCTCCCAAGAGGAGTTGTACCGCTACTATATGGATATTGCCTCGGCGGTGAGTTTGCCTGTGATGGCCTACGACAACATCGGCCGGACGGGTGTCCCGATGCCGCCGGCGACTGTGGCACGCATAGCCCGTGACGCGCCGAACTTCTCTGGGATCAAGGACTCGAGTGGGGACCTCACTCAGTTTGCCGAGCACCTGCGGCTCTGTCCGCCCGGGTTCCGTGCCTTTGTCGGACGCGATTCTCTCATCTATGCGGCGCTGCTGCACGGCGGTACGGGTGCAGTGACCGCCACAGCCAACGTTGTGCCCGACCTGGCAGTGGGCATCTACGACGCGGTCGCCGCAGGTGACTTGGGGGAGGCAAGGGCGCTGCAGGAGCGTCTCTTGCCTGTGCGTCTGGCCTTCGGCCTGGGGACATTCCCGATGGTCGTCAAGGAAGCGATGCACATGCTCGGCCTGCCGGCCGGACCGGCACGTCAGCCTGTGGGTCCGCTCTCAGAGGAGGCTCGGGCCAAACTACGCCAGGTTCTGGAGGATGCGGGCGCCCTTCGCTAGCGCGGGGCAGGGAGAGCGACAGGCCCCGGCAGACCCTCCTGCATCTCTGTGACGCGGGGCTTCAGCCGGGCCGATGTAGCTGCATCTCCTCGGGTGTGCGAAAACGGTACTCTAGCTCTTGCACGGCGTACACCGGATGTGCGGCGATCGCTTCCTCATTCAGGTCGATGCCGAGACCGGGGAGATTCGGGACGGGAATGTATCCGTCCTCCTCAGGGATCACGCCCGAGGCGACCTCTGTACGCCAGGGCACGTCCCCCACCTTGTGTTCCAGGTAGATGCAGTTAGGGGAGCAGGCCAGTACGTGGATGTTGGCCATCTCGGCGATGGGGCCGGCAGAGCCATCGTGCGGTGCTACCTTGACTGAGAAGGCCTCGGCCAGGGTGGCGATCTTTTTTCCCTCTGTGATGCCTCCAATGCGCGTGATCTCCGGCTGGGCGATCTCGATGGCCCGGCGCTGCAGCAGGTCGCGAAAGGCCCACTTGGAGAAGAGCCTTTCTCCAGATGCCAGCGGAACGCTGGTCCGCTTGGACAGCCACTCCAGGGCATCGAGGTCATCCGGGTGGGTGGGCTCCTCGAGAAAGGCAGGTTCCCAGGGCTCGATGGCCCTGGCTAGTTGCAGCGCACCTCCAGGAGAGAACTCGCCATGGCAGTGGACGCCTATCTCTACATCGTTGCCCAGCGCTTCGCGCAGTGTGCGCAGGACTGCTGGGGAGGGGCTACACTTGAAGGCGGTGTAGCCCCTCTCGATTAGCGCGCGTCCCTGCTCGACGGAGCTGGCGTGCGCATAGAGTCGTATTCTGTCGCGCACCTTGCCGCCCAGCAGCTCGTAGACGGGTACTCCGAGTGCCTTGCCCTTGATGTCCCAGAGAGCCATATCGATGGCACTGATCACGCCCCCACGCACAGAGCCGGTCAGTCCGTGCCCGTGCAGCACGTCGTAGACCTTGAGCCACAGTCGCTCGATCGCGAATGGATCCTCGCCGATGAGCAGGGGCGCAATCTCCTCGAGACCGCGTTGCACGACCGCTGGCCAACCGCCCCCTTCGCCCACACCGTGCAGGCCCGTATCCGTGGCGATCCTGCAAAAGACCCAGTTCCTGCCTCTCGGCCGGTCGGCATGCATGCCAGAGTTGGCATTGACAAGATAAGTCTTGATGTCGGTGATTTTCACAATCTGTCTCCTCCGTGCGTTGTGTGCGGCGCGTGACCGGTGAAGTGCAGAGCCGTGGCTGGCTGTCTGCGGTCAGTGAGATAGTCCCAGGCGGGTGAACTGCTCCCTTGGCGCGTCATTCTCCTCCATCAGCCTGACCAGTTGCTGGATCATCCGAGCCTCGATGTCCGCGTCCTGGATCGGGTTTTCTTGCTTGGGATCGGTCCTCAGGTCAAACAGCAAGGTCTGGAATGGGTGGGATCCGGGCCACCTCCGAGCAGGCACCCTGATGGTGCGGCATCCCTTGGTGAAGGAGAACGGGTCTGCCAGCTCGGCGTGCTTGAGCTCATCGACACTGAACCGAGCCCGCATATGGGTCGGCATCAGTGTGTAGTTGTGCAGCGGGCAGTTCTCTGGCGTGGCGGGCGCGCGCATATACACGTAGCGCCCGTCTGTGACGTTGACGTGCCCACCGTGCAGCCCAAAGAGGGCTGCGTGGCGCACAGGCTTGTCTGTGGCGATGGTCTCACGCAGCGGAGCGCCCTGCATGTCCACAGGAAGGGGAACGCCAAAGAACTCGAGAAGAGTGGCTGGCAGGTCGATCGTCTGCACCAGGGCTGTTCTACGCTCATGCTGGCAGCCACAACGCGGGTCCCAGATGAACAGCGGCGAATGGGCGACCTCGCCGTAGAAGGGCTGGACACACTTGGCCCACCAGTCATGCTCGCCAAGCAGGAACCCGTGGTCGGTATTGACGATCAACATCGTATCGTCCCACAAATGGTGCTTATCCATCAGGTCGAGCACCTTGCCAAGCCACGCGTCACACATGCTCAGCGATGCCGCGTATTCGTAGCGCGCATGTTGGACCTGCGCAGGCGTCTCGTGCGCCGGTCCATACGGTGGCCAATCAAAGTGCGGACCATCGTAGTGATGTGGGTACAACGCCTTGTACTGAGCTTGGGTGTAGAAGGGTTCGTGGGGGTCAAAGGTCTCTATGTGCAGGAACCAGTTGTCCTGATCGTGATTGGTCTCGATGAACTCTAGCCCCTGGGCGAACGTCTTGGCTTGCGGTTGATCCTCTTCGCGCTGCATATGCTGCCGGTTGACCCAGTCCTGCCGCCACATCCGTCCCGAATGTCTACCGACTGATTCGGGGATCTCGGGATCGGCGATCTGTCCCTTCCAAGGGTCACCCTCATGCCCCCGGGATATCTCCCACGTGGTGTAGCGCGTGTGATAGGTGCAGCCACCATCTTCCCAGTAGTGTCCGTGATCGCTCGCCAGGTGGGTGTAGATGCCGCTCTCCCCGAGTATTTGGGGCATAGAGTCGTCAAAGGGCTCCAATGGCCCCCAACTGCGATGGAGAAAGTTGTAGCGTCCCGTGTGCATCTCGCGTCGGGCTGGCATGCAGGGCATGCTGCCGACGTAGCTGTTCTCAAAGGTCACCCCGTGCCTGGCCAGGCGCTCAAAGTTCGGAGCGCGCACCCATTCACAGCCATAGGGGGGCAGCATGTGTCGGTTCAGAGAGTCAAACATCACCATGATGGCTTTCATCAAGTGCTTCTCCTTGGGCTTTGGGAGGTCGGGCTCGAATCGAGGTTACAGCTCTCCGTGCAGGAGTCTAGCCTTGCTCTCCAGGTAGTGCTGGAAATTCCGCCAAGTCACATCAGGTGGAACGGTGTGATCCACGGTGGGGATGAACCCTCCCTCAGCGATCAAGGGCAGGAGGGCTCGCAAGTGCCTGTCGATCGCTTCAGGGCCTTGAGCGAGAACACGCTTGTCTACCCCGCCCCAGAGCCGCAAGGAACGGCCGAACTTGCGGCGAAGCCGCACGGGATCCTGACCGGCGGCCCTCTCGAGCGGCCAAACCACGTCGACGCCGGCCTCCATCAGCCACGGGATGAGCGCTTCGGGATTGCCGTCCGTATCCACTGCGACGTAGCGGACGCCGTGTGACTTGAAGAAATCGACCACCCGTCTCAGCCTGGGGTAGATAAATGTCTCATACGTCTGGGGGCTGAGCAGCGGGCCGGTTTTCATGGCCATATCTTCGCTGAGGCAGATGTACTCGACCGTGGTATGTTCGAGTATCGGCTGTGCGGCTTTGATGAGAAAGTGGGCCCAGAACTCCATCACGTCGTGTATCAAGCTTGGTTGGTCGTACCACGCATACGACAGCCCTTCTGTGCCCATCAGCTCCCTGGCAAACCAGTAGAAGCCCAGTGTCGTGCAGTTTGGGCCGAAGACGAGTGGGTGTCGCCGCTGCTGCCAGCCCGCTGCACGTAGCTGCGGCCAGTTGGGCTCGTACCGTTGTGGGCTGGCTGGATCGAACCGCCTCTTTATTCCTTCCCAGTCATCCGCGCTCTGCACCGGAAAGCCGATGTAGCGGTCCATCGACATACGACCGCCGTTGATGGTTCCCTCCTTGAGTGCCACGCGTGTCCTGCCCTGTGTGTCTCGAAAGGTCACCGTTCGTTCATCCTCTCTCAACACTCGGTGCTCGAAGCTCGGGATCATCTCCCCTCGAAAGTGAATGAACTCGCGAGGATCCATACCGAGGGCAAGCTCGCCGGCAAACCAGTTCCAGTGCAGGCGTGCCGCGTCGAGTCCCTGGCTCTCCCAGCTCTGGCGAGTCTGAGGCCAGACCCCCAGCTCCCAGTTTGGGACCCTGTCGACAGGCTCATATTCCATCACGGACAGGAAACGTTCCAGGTGATCCATGCTCATCGCCTCCCCAGATCACGTGCGGCCGCTGTCTGTCAAACCTGTTCCGCAGTGCGGGAACAGTATACCATATGTCATTGTTTTCGGAAATCGCCGAGTTGGTGTATAATCCGTGCGTATCGTCCCTGTTCTGTGCGCAACATCCCATGTCTTGCTCGCGCTTCGTCTGTTCTCAGAGTATGGATTTCTCGGCCAAGCTTGAAAGGAGGATGGACGCTGGCAGTCCACGGACACCCGCCCTGCGGGGTGGACTGTGGCGTCTGGGAGGAAAAATGAGCGAACAACTAAAGACCGGAGTCATCGGCCTGGGTATTCTGGGCAGCCAACATGTTCGGTTCCTTGAGAAGCACTCAGAGACAAAGGTAGTGGCCGTCGCCGATATTCGCGGCGACAGAGCGCGAGAAATCGGCAGTCAAGTAGGCGCTCAGCCCTATGAAGACTATGTGTCGATGCTGAAAGATCAAACGCTGGACATTGTCGTCGTGGCCACGCCGGATGCTTTCCACAAGGACCCTGTGCTTGCGGCGATCCGGGCTGGCGCGCCGACGATCATTCTAGAGAAGCCGATGGCCACGATAACAGCGGATGCCGAAGAGATGTTCGAGGCGGCCGAACGTGCCGGGGCGCGCATGTTTGTCAACTATGCCAACCGCGGATCCGCCCTCGATCGCGCAACATACCAGGTTATCCAGCGCGGCCTCTTGGGCCAAGTCATCTACGGGGACGTACACCTGGATGACAACATCTCCGTTCCGACGCGCATGTGGGGCGCGAGAACCAAGGATTGGGTTGGGGCATCGTCCACCGCCCACTTTTTGCTGAGCCACGTGGTGGACTTTTTACGGTGGGTGCTCTCTCCGTC
This sequence comes from Anaerolineae bacterium, assembly GCA_016783145.1. GTDB lineage: Bacteria > Chloroflexota > Anaerolineae > JAFGEY01 > JAFGEY01 > BS750m-G44. The sequence goes on along the minus strand of JADHXD010000002.1, from coordinate 9,048 downwards.
AGAGGTGTCCGACGTGTATGCGATCTCGCAGCGCAGGGTGTTAGGGTACACGCCAGATCTGTATGATGCGTTTCTGACGTTCGACAGTGGCGCCAAGTTCAGAGTCAAGGCTGAGTGGATCAAACACATCGATGGGCTGGTCGAGTTTGCGCTCTCGTTCTCGGGCTCAGAGGGTTCGCTGTCCTATATCAAGCGCCCTGGGTTTGGTGAGGTTGAGGGCTGGCGCGCCAATGTCAGTGAACGCCTGTCGCCGCACGAGCTGTTCGCATTTCAAAACGACCTCGCTGGCGAAGGGATCAACGTGCGGGCGCTGCTGCACCGGCCCGACCCGACGGCTGGAGAACTGAAGGCTGGAGGAGGTGACCTGAGGTACGGCCTGGAAGCGTTTGCCGCTCCCCTAGACTCGTGGCGCGTGGTAAGGAGTGCCGTGGATGCAGTGCTCGAGGACACACTGACGCCCTCCTCCTGGGACAGGTACGGGCCATTGCCCACCGGCATCGACGGCCTGCGGCAGACGCAGGTGGTGGCGGCGATCGTCGAGTCGGCCGAGCGGGATGCAGCAATCAGGCTGCCCGCCTAGTGCTGGCACGAGCGAAGGCTGTCGAGAGGTGCTGAGATGAACTGCCCACGATGCGGTTTTGATGGACCGCCAGGCATGGGATTCTGTGGCATGTGTGGCGCCATCCTGCCGTCCGTATGCCCTGACTGCGGTTTCGGCAACCCGCCAGGCTTCCGCTACTGTGGAATGTGCGGTGTGCAACTCCCAGTGGCATGTCCCGAGTGCGGGTCTGTATACCCTGCCGACCACCGCTACTGCGGCACGTGCGGGTCGCGTACGGTCCAGGAGACCGGGAGAGATGCCGGTCATGCCGCGCTGACTGGGACCGCGGGCGCATCCTCTGTCGAGCCATCGTCTCAGGAAGAAGGAACGGCATCAAGGCTTCTTCTCGGAAGTCGACGTCCGCCCCTCTCGCACTCTTCGCTCGCGCAGCTTGAGGGCGAACGTCGCCATGCTACCGTGATCCTTGCCGACGTCTTGCGCTCTACGGATCTGATGGAGCAGATAGGCACGGAAGCATGGGTCGAGATTATGAACCACGTCTTCCAGATCCTAGAGAACGACATCTATCGCTTTGGCGGGGAGGTGGACCAGTTCCGAGGTGATGGATTGGTGGCCTTCTTTGGCACATCGCTGGCTCACGAGGACGATCCCGAGCGAGCGGTACTGGCCGCGTTGGCGATGCAGTCCTCGATCAAGCTCTACGCTGCCGACCTGGCTGAACATAGAGACATTGAGCTATCTCTCCGCGTCGGGGTGAACACAGGAGAGGTGATCGTTGCCAGTATCGGGGACCGCAGCCATTACAGTGAGGACACGGCGATGGGAGGAGCCGTGGCCCTTGCTGCACGCATGGAGACTGCGGCTGAGCCAGGCACGGTACTGGTCACAGAAAGCACGTACCGTCTGGTTCGGTCACAGTTCGAGTGGGAGGACCTGGGCGAGATCTCTGTGAAAGGGATCAGCCAGCCGTTGGCGGTGTTCCGACCCCTCGCGCCAAAGGCTGACGTCAGCCGGTCCCTTCGTCTGGAAACGTACGGGCTCCCGTCTCTCCTGATCGGACGCGACGAGCAAGGCGAGGCCTTGAAGAGCTGCCTTGGGCAAGTGCGTGCAGGCCGAGGGTCGGTCGTTTTGCTGACGGGGAACGAGGGCATGGGCAAGTCTCACCTGGCTGCTCACGTGCGCCAGCAAGACCTGCGCGACCTCGCTCTGTTGGCAAAAACCCAGGGCAGCGATGACCCAAAGCAGGTTTTCCCGATGCTGACCTGGCTGCAAGGACGCTGCAGGTCCTATGAGCAGTCCCGGCCCTATTCGATGTGGATAGACCTGCTGCAGAGTTGGCTCGGGATGCACGGAGGAGAGCCCAAGCCGGAGATGTGTGATCTCCTGTATCGCGAATCTGAGCAACTGTGGGGCACCCGGGAGAACGAGTACTCTCCCTACCTTGCGACCTTGCTCTCGCTGCCCCTGGACGAGGCACTGGCCGAGCGGATCCGCCGTCTCGATGCCGAGGGACTGCACCAGCAGTTCCTGGTCGCCCTGCGCAGTTGGGCCATGGCTATGGCGCGGCGCACTCCGCTGGTGCTGACCTTTGAGGACGTGCACTGGGCGGATGCGAGTTCCTTGGAGATGCTGGAGTACTGTCTCACGTTGTGTGAGCAGGAGCCACTCCTGTGCGCCGTGATGTTCAGATTGGATCACAATCCCAGGCTGAAGGAATTCCACGACCGCGTACGAGCCAGGTATTCCCAGCGGCTGACCGAGCTGCAACTTGCTCCACTGGATGAGGAGCAGAGCCGCGAGATGATCGACCGCCTGATCGGCCCTCAAGCGCTTCCGCAGAAGACACGTGTCCTTATCCTCAAGAAGGCGGAGGGCAATCCATACTACATCGAGGAGCTGATCGAGTCGTTGATCATGCAGGGAGTGCTGGTGCGAGAGCCTGACGCAGGCGAGTGGCGTGCCACCCGAACCGTGACCTCTCTCGACCTCCCCGACACCTTGCGTGGCCTGCTTTCGGCACGGATGGACGATCTATCCCTGGGAGAGCGACAGACGCTGCAGATGGCGTCCGTGATCGGAAGCGTGTTCTGGTCGAACGTGCTTCAGGAGCTTGTCGAGGACCGAGCCTCTCTGAATGAGCGCCTGATGGCCCTTCAGCGGGCGCAGTTGATCGCCGAGTGCCGACACCTGCCCGCCTTGGGGACAGAGTACGTGTTTCAGTCTACCCTGATCCGCGATGCGGCCTACGAGAGCCTCCTCAGCGCACAGCGCGCGGTGTATCACCTCCAGGTGGCCGAACGTCTCGAGGACTTTTTCGGGTTGGGGGCGCTGCCAAGGTACTATGACTTGCTCGCATATCACTATCGGTGTGCGGGCGATGCAAACAAAGAGCTGTTCTATGCGGTGCAGGCTGCTGAGCAGGCCAGACAGATCTACTCGAACACAGAGGCCCTGGGGCACTATACACGTGCCCTGGAACTACTGGACGCGACGGAAGCACAGACCGAGGATGAAGACCGATTGTACGCCATCCGCGCTCAACAGTTCGAGGTACTCAATGGGCGCAGCCAGGTTCTGTTCTGGATGGGAGACGAGGAGGCCGGATGGACCGACGCCCGCGCTCTTTTGCCGCTCGCACAGCGATTGGCCGATGACCCCGCCTGGTTGATCGACGCGCTGCTCTCGCAGCCTGGCGTAGCACGCTGGCAGAGCCAAGATGAGCTGGAGGCAGGCATCCCATTGGCCGAGCAGGCGCTGGATCTTGCGCGGAAACTCGGTGACCAGCGACGCGAGATGCAGAGCTTGTTATCCATCGCCGGTCAGCGCATCAGACTCAATGACCCAGACGCACGGGACTATGCAGAGCAAGCTCTTGAGCTGTCCCGGCAGCTTGGCGACCAACGGTACGAGGTGAATATCCTCATCAGCATCGGAAGGGTGCTTGCCTGGGACGAACCTGAGCGCAGCATGGAATACCTGGAGGCTGCGTTGCCCATCTGTCAGGCGCTCGAAGACAAGATGACCGAATTGAACCTTCTCGACCTGATCGGCATGCAGTACGAGCGCAACGGTGACTATCACCGGCTGCTGCTGGAATGCCATCAGAAGAAGCTGGCCATAAGCCGTGAGATTGGATATTACGTGCGTGAGTCCATCTCTCTGACATCCTGCGGGGAGGCACAGGGGGTATTCCTGGGAGACTATGAGGCCGCCTGGGAGATGCTTGAGACCTCAAGAAAACGACAGGAGGGGGACACGGGCGAGCTGTTTGTGCTCCTGCGCATGATCCAGATCCTGACTGCGCAAGGCGAGGCTGAACGGGCGCTGCAAATCCTTGAGCGAGCACGGCGCATCTGTGGGCTGACCGTATGGGACATTGGACACGTCGGGCTTGCCCTTGTCTCGGCTAGTCTCTACTGCGCTCTGGATGACCCGGCTCACCTGCACGAGGTCCTGCGATGCGCAGACGAGGCGCGCCGGCTGGTGAGGGAAAAGCCGATGCTTTCCCGACAGTACGTGATGGCCGCAGACTGCGAGGCATCAGCGGCACATCTTGGCCTGGCAGAGCACGCCGTTGATGAGCTGGAGGCAGAAGTGCATCGCCAGAACGCGTTGAGTGCATCTCGCGCGGCACTCGATCTCTGCCAGTCATTGGGAGGGGTCCAGATCATCGAATGCCTCAGCGAGGAGATCCTGTTCCGCCACGCCAACGCCCTGGCGGCGACCGGGAGCCAGGAGGAAGCACTGGAGTACCTGCAGATGGCCTACGACGAGATGATGCGCAAACACGGCCTGATCCCGCCCTCCAGTCCGTTCCGCCGTACCTATCTCGAGAACATCCCTCTACACCGCGCGATCCGCGCGGCGCATGCCGCTCAGGCTTTGCCGGAGCCAGACACTGAATGAGTCTCTGAGCCGGTTCCCACCTTTCGCTGACCGGTCGCTGTCGGCTGGGGCGGGTCAGCGATCGCCTCTCGGCGCAGCACCATAAGAGTCAGGTCATCAGAGGGGGGTGCAGAGCCCATATGTGCAAGGACGGATCGGTCGATGGCCTCAAGCACAGCCTGCGCTGAACGGCCTGCAGATGCCTCGATCACTAGCCGGAATTGGTCATCTCCGTACAGGCCCTGTTCTGGAGAGTATGCCTCCGTAACCCCATCTGTGTAGAACACCACACAGTCGCCCGGTTCGAGCACTGTCGAGTGCTCTTTCATACGTTCCCCTTCCAGCACTCCGAGGGCCATTCCTCCCTTGCTCAGCTCTTCCACTGTGCGTGCCCCTGACCGCAGCAGCAGGGGGCAGTTATGCCCGGCATTGGCATAGGTCAGGGCGCCTGTGTCCAGGGACAGCACTGCGTAGAACGCCGTCACGAACATCCCGTGTTGGGCATCAGGCACAAGCAGGTCATTTACCCGGGCCAGGGCGGCCGATGGTGAAGCGTTCTCCAGGGCTGCGGCTCGGATCAGGGTCCGTGTCAACACCATGAAAAGGGCCGCTGGCATGCCCTTGTCTGCCACGTCAGCGACCAGGAGCCCCATCCGTCCATCGGGCAAATCGAGCAGGTCATAGAAGTCTCCGGCCACCTGTCGAGCCGCCCGCCAGACAGCGGCCAGCTCCCAGCCGGGTAGGCTGGGGAGCTGGTCTGGAATGAAGGTTTGCTGGATCTCGTGCGCGAGCTGAAGCTCTCGCTCAAGTCGCTCCCGCACGAGTCTCTCCTGTTGGAGCTGTTCATGTTGCAGCGCCAGAGCGGCTTGCTGCGCGATCCCGGTAATGATCTCGAGCCGCCTCTCACGAGAGCCTTGGTAGTCTTCGGCCTCGTCCAGGACCATTACGCCGAGGATGTCGCCTTTGATTGAGAGGGGGAAACCCATCAGCGTGCGACTGGTCGCGCGGTCTGCAACAGCGCCTATCAGGACAGCAAAGTCGGTTGGCATGAACTGCTCTGTGCCGGAAAGGACATCTGACCGCACTTCATATGGGTGAACAACCAGGCTGCCGCGCTCTCGCACAGCATCAAGGATGCCAAAGTCTCCGGAAGAGTAGCGTTGACTGAAAAGGCCAAGTTCTGCGTCCCGCGAGATCCCATAGGTATGCGATGCTCTGAAGCAGGCCTGCTCGTCCTCCCACAGAAAGAGAACGCAGCGCTCGACGCCAACCAGGATGGGCGTGATACGAACGATCGCCGCCAGGATGTCACCAAGGTCGCTGAGTGTGGCCACCGTCTGCGCAACCTGGAGCAGAGCAGTGGACACGTAGGCTTCTTCCTGCTGTGCCTCGCGTAGCACGGCGTTCTCGACCGCGGCGGCAGCCTGATGGGCGATCCCCTGAAGTACGGCCAATCTCTCGCCGTAGCGGGTCTCCAACATACGACTTCCTGGCTGGCCCGCCTGCAGGTCCGCCAGCATCGCGCCCAGCATCTCGCCCTGGGCGAGGAGGGGGAGTGCCAGCAACGAGGAGAAGCCCAACGCCGAGACGGCAGAGTATAGGGGGTCGGGGTCTGACCCCAGCTCGTAGCAGACGATGGGCGACTTGGAGAGAGACATTTCGCCAAACGCAGCGCTGTCCTCACGGTCTATGCGCCACAGGAAGAACGTGTCCTGCTGTGAAGCGTTGAGCCCGTACGCCGCAGCGGGCAAGAAAGCCCCAGCGACCTGATCCCGCAGGAGGATGGCACAACGGTCCGCACCGACCAGCATAGGGACCAGGCGAACCACGGTCTCAAGCACATCGTTGAGTGTCGCCAGCGACTGGGTGGCTTCTGCAACCTGGAGCATGATTTCTGCGATCAGTGCCTGCTCCTGAGACGCCTGGTACATGCGCGCGTTCTCAATGGCCACAGATGCATAGCTGGCAAAGGCAGCCATAATCACCCTGGACTCCGCCCCGTACCGTCTAGCATCCCGATCAGCCAAGATCAGGAGTCCAAGCTGCCTGAGGCCAGTCCGAAGTGGGGCGGCAATTGCCGAGTAGTCAGCAGGGAACCCCTTTGCGGCAGCAAGCGGGTCGATAGGGGAATCAGCCGATCGGATGATCGGCTGATCAGCACTCAGAGCGTGCGCGAGCCAGAGATTCGCGTCAGAGCGAAAGGCACTGACCTGTGGGCTGGCCTCTTCCCCCCTGCTGGCAGCGACGTACAGATCTTCCTCCTCCAGCAGGCAGATGGCCGCCAGATCACAGGGCAGGGCGCGTTCCAGCTCCTGGAGGATGGCGCTCAACACATCCTCAACAACCACATCGGCCGATAGCATGCTGGCCACGCCTCGCATGCTGTCGGCAACCTGGCGCCGCCATCGCTCGGCGCGATACAGATTCGCATTGCGGACACCGATGGCTATGCTGTCAGCCAGGGCCTCAAAGAGCGCGCGATCATCCGAGTCAAAGGCGTGGCGACGATCGCTCTGCACATCGAGGACGCCCAATACCCTGCTGCCAAACACAAGGGGGACAGCCAACTCGGACTGCACGCTCTGGGACCGCAGCGTGGTGGACGGGCACCGCGGGTCGCCGCTCACGGGGTCAACCAGAGCTGTCTCGCCGTGAAGAACGACCCAAGACATAATGTCATCCGGGGCTTCCAAGCCAAGGGATGGCCTAGCCGTCTCAGAGGCCGTGCCGTACGTGACCGTCCCGGCCCGGTAGATGACTTGCCCTCGGGTAAGGTCCACGGTCAGAAGGTGCACGAACGGGTAGCCAAACCTGCGCTGGATCAGCGCCGCGACCTCATCGAGGAGCGCTTCCAGGTCGATGAAGGAGGTTACGGCACGGCTGACTTCTGACAGAATGGTGATCTGCTCCGCTCGGCGGTGCAGATCGCTGTACAACTGAGCGTGCTCCAGCGCAATCGATATGTTTTCTGCCAGAGAGCGGAGGACCAGCAGGTCCACCTCGTGAAAGTCCTCGCTGCGATCGCTCTGCACATCCAAGACGCCCAGCACGCGGCCTTCGATCTTTAGAGGGAGGGCCACCTCTGAACGGGTCTCGGGCAGCGAGTCAAGGTGGCGATAGCGCGGCTCCTCACTGACATTGTTGGCGAGGATCTCCTCGCCGGTCTGAGCGACGTGGCCGATGATCCCTTCGCCCAGGTGAATCTCCAGGTTGGTGAGGAGCTCTCCTGGTTCGGCCCCATCTCGGTCAGGGCCGGCGCTGGCCTTGCACCGCAAGACAGGGCTCTCCGCTTCAAGGACAAAGAGAGCCACATAGTAGTAGGTGAACGTGCGGAGGATGAGATCGGTCACTCGACGGGAGAGCTCCTGCAGGTCGAGGACATTGGCGACCTGAGCACTGACCTTGCTGACCAGCGCGAGCTGCTCGCTCTGCCACTGTTCCACGGCTTCCTGATGCGTGGCGTGGAGGACGATCGCTGACTGGGCAGCCAAGGAGGCCAGCAACTTGAGCTCAGCCTCTTGGAAGAGGGGACCACCAGGTCGCCTGACCTGCAATACGCCTATGATGTTCTCGCGCGCGATCAGAGGGACTGCAACTGCCGGTGCGGCTGCGCGGGGACCCTCTGCGTCGCAACACATTTTCCTGGCGTCGAGTGCGCGACGCATCAGATCGGAGAGTGGCGGAGAGAGAAGTGATTCTGCGGCGTCCGGTGCGAAAGGCCGCAGGTATCTCTGGGAGAACCAGAGGTCTACGTCTCCGCCGGTTATCTGAACGACCGTTTCCAGGATGAGTTCGTACTGGGCACTGACCTCGGTCTCGTTCATCAAGCGTTCGCTCAGGCCGAGGACCAGTTCCCACAGTGGTAGAGCAGCCTGATGGACTTGATGGCTCAAGGTGCTGCTTTCCTGAGTTTGGACATAGTCAGTACGTTGCCCGAGCCTGGGGAGAACTCAAAGTGGACCTGGTCCATCAGACGACGGATAAAATATAGACCCAGACCTCCTTCTGTGCGGTCTTGCAGACTGCAGCAGAGGTCTGGGTCTGTCGCGCGCTGCGGGTCGAATGGCCGGCCCTGGTCGAGGAGGACAATGGTCAGTCCTCTATGGTTGACCCGACAGGTGCACTCGATGGAGCCGCGTCCCTCGCCACCGTAGGCGTGTTCGATGATGTTGCTGCACGCCTCATCGACCGCTATCTGAACGTCATAGACAGCATGCTCACAAAGTCCGGCGTCCCGAGCGGCAGCGGTGACAAACTCGCAGATAGCGGACAGCATGTCAAATCGACCTGGGAAGGTACGTGTCTGTGAATCGTCCATGGTAGAGCCCCGTGGCGCCCTGAGTTGGTGTCAGAGAGCTGTCTGGAGGGTCTGTCGAGCGCCAGGGGTGCCCTCAATGCACCAACACGACTCAGAAGCCGAGGTGGACAGAACAAATGCCGCTAGAAGCTTCCGACAGCGTCAACTGGGCATGGTTCAGAACCCCGGGAAGTTAGATTGACAGTTTTTGAAACGCTCTGAAGGTTTTTCCGGGCGGGTGGTCTCAGAACAGCCGTTTTTCGTTTGAAAACCGGGCAAAACCTATGGTTTCAGGCCATTTTGC
>JADHXD010000169.1 GCA_016783145.1 Anaerolineae bacterium | reverse complement strand
AAGGTTTTTCCGGGCGGGTGGTCTCAGAACAGCCGTTTTTCGTTTGAAAACCGGGCAAAACCTATGGTTTCAGGCCATTTTGCTCCTCCGCGCACAATGCGTCCGGCAAAAGTGTCAATCTAACTTGAACCATGCCCAATTTCGGCTCCGCTACCTGACCGATGAAAGGGCGCGGGCCGTCATCGAGGCGGCGGTGGAGAAGGCGGGCCCTCGGCTCGACGGGCTGGGGCGCGGCATCGCCTTTTCACGCTACAAGAACTGGCAGAGTTACGTAGCGGTCATCGTGGATCTGAGGGTCCATCGAGACAGCGGTCGTATCGACCTGGAGCGAGCGGTCGTTGCCGCCGACGCCGGGCAGATCGTCAATCCCGACAGCCTGAGCAACCAACTCGAAGGTGCGTTCATGCAGTCGGCCAGTTGGACGCTGAAAGAGCAGGTGGCCTTTGATCCACACGGCATCACCAGCGTCGACTGGCGCACCTACCCGATCATGCGCTTCGGAGACGCACCCGAGATCCAGACCGTGCTCCTCAACCGCCCCGGACACCCCTACCTGGGAATTGGCGAGGGGGCACAAGGACCGGCCTCCGCAGCTATCTCCAATGCGGTTTTTGACGCGGTCGGCGTCCGCCTGCGCCAGATTCCCTTCACGCCGGAGCGAGTCAAGGCAGCCTTGGACTCTATCCAGGCGCCCGAACAAAGCCTGCATTGAGCCCAGCCACGATCTATGGTATCATTGGGGTAGGCCACAGGACAGGCACAGCAGTACCATGGCCCTCCACTGCTTCAGGCCCTGCCTATTCAAGCCGGACGTCCACCAGACCAGGCGGGGATCCGGCGCTCTGGTGCGGGCGGCATCGCCCCTGGAACCGGCACAGCCTGATCTGGGTCATCGGGCTGCAGTTCGCCCTACCCGAATAGGGGGCTTGGCAGCGTACGAGCGACGCGGCTGCGATCTCACCGAGTCCAGGACGCAGCGTCATCCCTCGTTATCTCCTGACAAGAGGTCTCAAGATGCTGGAGGATCTGCAGACAATCCACTGGCAGGATCTGCATCACGCATACGGCACAGCCGGTGACGTGCCCGACCTGCTCAAGGGCCTGCTCTCGGGAGACGAGGACGCGCGTAAAGAGTCCCTCTACGAGCTCTGTGGCACGATATGGCACCAGGGAACGGTCCGTGAGGCATCGGCGTTCGCTGTCCCCTACCTTCTCGAAATGCTGCGCTCGCCCAAGACAATGGACAAGGCAGGCATCGCCGTGCTCGTGGCTGAACTGGCGGACGGCTCCTCCCCTTTGGAGCTCTATACCGACCCCGAGGATGAGATGTCACGGTTGGTCTGTGCGGCACTGGCCGACCAAGGGCGCAATTTCGAGACAGAGCTCTGCAAAGGGCAAGAGTGGGTCCGAGCGACGCGAGACGCGGTGGGATCAGGGCTCGATCTGCTGATCCCTTATTTGGGGCACGAGGAGTCTGCGGTCAGAGAGGCGGTTGCGCGGGCGCTCTCCAGGTTTCCCGAAAGGGCTGGGGATACGGTTCCTTTCTTGGAACATGCCCTGCAGTCCGAAACAGAAGCGTACGTGAGAGAGACTCTCAAGACCGCACTTGATGAGCTTACGTGATAGTTCGTAGGGCGCGTTTCTCATACGTGCCCGTTCTCGAACTGACTGCTCGTAGGGCACGTTTCTCATACGTGCCCCTTCTCAAACAGACGGAAGGGCGAAAGCGATGACACAACGTGAGAACACAGTGGACAACACGTCCTTTCCAGCCGGTCAAGCAGGCTCTGGACCGACGGGTGCGGCAGAAGAGACACTCGATCCGGAGGACTGGGAGTCCATGCGCGCGCTCGGTCACCGGATGCTGGATGATATGTTGGACTATACGAGGACAGTCCGGGAGCGCCCCGCCTGGCAGCACATCCCTGACCGGGTCAAGGCCCACTTGAGCGAGCCCCTGCCGCTCGACCCTCAGCCACCGGAAGATGTGTACCAGGAATTCCTCGATTACGTGCTGCCCTACCCGGTCGGCAATATCCATCCTCGCTTCTGGGGCTGGGTCATCGGTACGGGGACCGTGTTCGGTGCGTTCGCCGAGCTGCTTGCCGCGGCGATGAACACCAACACCGGGGCCTCGATCACCACAGCGCCAACCACGTCGAGAGACAGGTCATCGGGTGGCTCAAGGAGATGCTGGGTTTCCCCGCCTCGGCCAGCGGCGTGCTGACCAGCGGATGCTCGGCGGCAAACCTGATCGGATTGGCCGTTGCCCGCCACACAAAGGCAGGCTACGATCTGCGTCGCCAAGGCCTCCGCGCCGCGCCGCACAAGATGGTGCTCTATGCCTCGCTCGAGATCCACGCTTCGATCCAAAAGGCCGTAGAATTGCTGGGCTTGGGCAGCGATGCGCTTCGCTACGTGCCGCTCAACGACGACTTTCAGATTGACCTTGAGGCGCTGCAAGCCGCCATCTCGCGAGACCGCCGGGACGGTCACCTGCCCTTCTGCGTTGTCGGCGCAGCGGGCACGACCAACACCGGGGCGATCGACGATCTACAAGCGCTGGCCGATATCTGTCAGCGGGAAGGCCTCTGGCTGCACGTCGACGGCGCGTTCGGCGCCTGGGCGGCCCTGGTTCCCGGCGAGAGACACCGGGTGTCCGGTATGGAGCGGGCGGACTCGCTGGCCCTGGACTTGCACAAGTGGATGTATATGCCCTACGAGATCGGGTGCATCCTGGTGCGGCACGCAGACGAGCACCGGAAGGCCTTTTCCCTGACGCCTGCCTACCTCGCGCACGGCGAGGGCGAGCTCGGCCTGACCGGCGGCGACCTTCCCTGGTTCAGCGATTACAGCTTTCAGCTTTCCCGTGGGTTCCGGGCACTCAAGGCCTGGATGTCGCTCAAGGAGCACGGCGCGCTCAAGTACGGGCGGTTGATCCAGCAGAACATCGAGCAGGCGCGCTACCTGGTCGAGCGGATCGAGGCTGCGCCAGAGCTGGAGCTCGCGGCCCCGGCCCCGCTGAATGCGGTCTGCTTCCGGTACACCAGGCCCGGGCTGGATGATGCCCGACTGGACAAAGTAAACAAGCAGATCGAGGTCGAGCTGCAGGAAGAGGGGATCGCTGTGCCCTCGTCGACCACGATCGCGGGCCGGTGCGTGCTGCACGTGACGATCACCAATCACCGCAGCCGCCGAGAGGACCTGGATGTGCTCATTCAGGAAGCGATTCGGATCGGGAATGCGTTGACTGAAGCCTACTTTCCCCAAGAGCAACCCGCATAGGGCGAGCGCAGCGCAGGCAGTTGCCAGTACGGACCCGTTGTACTATACTCACGCTGTGCATGGAGCACGGCCGACATCGCATGATGACCTACCAAAGGAGACCAAACATGAGCAAAACGATCAGCGTACTGAACCCAGTGGGATATCCACCCCAGATCACGCAGCTAGGGATGGCACCGCGCCTGGATACGCTGGAAGGCAAGACCGTGTACCTGGTGGACTGCCGTTTTGACGACGGGGATCTGCTCCTGGGCCAGATGCAGGCCTGGTTTGGGGAGCACATGCCCTCAGTCAAGACCGTGCTGAAAAGCAAGGCAGGCGTCTACACGGAGGATGATCCGGAGCTGTTTCAAGAGATCAAGGAGAAAGGAGATGCGCTCGTCCTGGGCGTCGGCCATTGAAGCACGTGTGCGCCGGCGGTCGCCGAGCATTGCATCACCATCGAGAGCCAGTATGGGGTGCCGACAGCATCCATGCAAACCGACATCTTTGAACCTGCCCTGAGAGCCGTGGCTCGCACGCACGGGATGCCGCACCAACGGTTCGTCTTTGTCCCGCAGCCAGTGATGGGCAAATCTCCCGAGGAGCTGCGTGCCTACATCGATGGGTACGACCCGATCACCGGAAGGCCGGTGATGCAAGAGGTCGTTGAGGCCCTGACCAGGCCGCTCAGCGAGGAGGAAAAGCAGCAGGTGCGTTTTGACCGCTCCACGCCTCGCATGGTCGAGCCGGATACTGAGGAGAACTTGTACCGGGTTTTCCTGGAGAACAACTGGACGGACTGCCTGCCGATCGTCCTTCCCACCGAGGAGCGGGTAGCCGAGATGCTGGCGGCGACCAGTCACTCCCCGAGCGAGATCGTCGGGCGAATGAGGCCTACCTCAACGCGGGAAGCCTGGGAGTATACGGTGGAAAAGGTCGCCGTCAACGCGGTGATGGCCGGCGCCAGGCCCGAGTACTTTCCTGTCATCCTCGCTTTGGCCGCATCACAGGTCTCGGCGAGAGGCAGCACGACCAGCTCGACGGCAAACATGGTGGTCGTAAACGGACCAATCCGGCGCGAGATCGATATGAACTGGGGGATCGGAGCGATGGGCCCCTTTAACCACGCCAATGCCACCATTGGCCGTGCCTACGGTCTGCTGTCGCAGAACCTGCAGGGCGGGTCGGTGCCCGGCATGACCTACCTGGGTTCGCAGGGCAACGGGTACATGTACAGCAGCCTGACCTATGCCGAGAACGAGGACCGGAGCCCGTGGGAGCCCTTCCACGTGCAGCACGGCTTCAAGGCCGAGGACAGCGTGGTCAGCATCTTCTCCGGCGTGCGCTCCACCGCGTACAACCTCGGCTTGCGAGCCAAGCACTGGCGCACGCACGTGCAGACGATGCTGCGCGGCCTGCACCCCTACCTGCCGCCAACCCTGGTCCTGGACCCGATCACCGCCCGCCAGTTTGTCGATCGCGGGGGCTTTGACACCAAGGAAAAGCTGATCCAGTGGGTCTATGACACGGCGACGATGCCCGCGGGCGTCTACTGGGACTACCAGCTCGTCCAGAACTATGTATATCCCCGGGCGCTCAAGGGCGTCGAGCCCTATGCGACGATGCTCAAGGCCGCCGATGACGAACTGATCTCGGTCTACCCCATCGACAGGATCCACGTCGTCGTCGTGGGCGGTGAGACGAACGGCTACTGGCGGATCATGGGCTGCAACCATTCGAAGAGCGTTTCGGTGGACGAGTGGAGATAGCCGTCCCGACCTGACCTCTGTGCAGCGATGGATCGCGAGCCCTGGGGCCACGATCCATCGCTGCGGAAACAAGCTTGAGGGGAGACGTAGACGTGGAGTTCAGCACGGCCAAGCTGGTCTACTTTTCACCGACTCGCACCACCAAGAGGGTCCTCGAGGGCATTGTACGAGGAATCCAGGTCAACGCGGTCGAACACCTCGACCTGACGCCGCCGAAGGCCAGGACACGACCGGTGGAAGAGATCCGTGGTCAGTTGACCCTCATCGGTGCGCCCGTCTATGGCGGGCGCATTCCACCGGATGCGGCACAGCGTCTGCGAGGGCTCAAGGGCAGGGATGCACCAGCGGTCGTCGTCGTGGTGTACGGAAACAGAGCGTACGAGGATGCCCTCCTGGAGCTGAGGGACCTTGCCGGCGAGGCCGGTTTCGTACCCGTTGCTGGGGGCGCATTTCTCGGGGAGCACTCGTTCTCCAATGACGTCACTCCAATCGCCGAGGGGCGGCCTGACGAGAACGATCTGAGGGCAGCGGCGGATTTCGGCAGGGCGATCCGGGAGAAACTGCGGGGGATTCGCTCCCTCGACGAGATGCCGCCGCTGCACGTGCCCGGGAACTATCCGTACCAGGAAATCGGCCGTTCGCAGGGGATATCTCCCGTCACCCGGAACGATCTGTGTACGAGGTGTGAGACGTGTGTCTCGGTCTGTCCGACTGCAGCGATCGCCCTCCGAGATACGGTGGTCACCGACGCCAGCGCATGCATCCTGTGCTGCGCGTGTGTCAAGAACTGTCCGACCGGAGCCAGGGCGATGGAACACCCGCGCGTGCTCCGCTCGGCGAGATGGTTGAGCGCGAACTGCAGCGAGCGCAAGGAGCCCGAACTGCACCTGTAGCGAGGCGGAGAAAGGGAGGGTGGCATGGTAGACCTGCTCGACCCAGAGCACGCTCACATCTCCGAAAAGCGGCGGGGAAGGCTCCCATACGAATCCGCCGAAAACGCGCCGTGCTGCGATCCGGGATCGGGGTGAATCTATGACAACGAGCAGGCAGCAGCCCGACCTGCCCGGTCCCGAGGTCCTTTCCTCAGAGATCGTCGCCGAGATCCGCGCCCTGCCCGTTCGCAACGCGGCGAACGCACGCGCGGTCCGCCGTACGTACTCGCGCCGGCTAAAGCATGCAGATGGAGAGTTTGTCCTCGATGTGGCGAGGGCACTGCTCGGGAACCACGGGCAGCGCTGGCTTGCCTGTGAGCTGATCCAGCAGCACAGAGGGGCCTTCCAACGCGTCGGGGAATCGGAATTGGCAGAGTTCGGGCTCGGGATCGACAGTTGGGGGTCGGTGGACGCCTTTGCGCGCACCCTGGCTGGGCCGGCGTGGCTGCACGGGCAGGTGCCGGATGAGCTGATCCACACGTGGGCGCGTTCGAAGGACCGCTGGTGGCGGCGGGCGGCACTGGTCAGCACGGTGGCACTGAACGTCAAGGCCAGCGGCGGCAGCGGAGATACAGCGCGCACGCTCGCGGTCTGCCAGATGCTGGTCGCCGACCGCGATGACATGGTAGTCAAGGCCATGTCCTGGGCACTGCGCGCGCTCGTGGGACCCGACCCCGGCGCAGTACAAGCGTTCCTGAGCGAGCACGAGGATGTCCTGGCGGCCCGCGTCAAGCGCGAGGTGAGAAACAAGCTGACCACGGGACTCAAGAATCCTGGACGGCAGAGAGGCTGAGGCGTCGGAAGAATGAGTCGTTCGCTTTGCGTTGGGATCATCGGGGATTTCAACCCAGACTCGCTCTCTCACGCAGCCACGAACGCCGCCTTGGGACACGCCGCCGGGGCTCTTTCCGTGACCCTGACTTGCTCCTGGCTGCCGACGTCATCCCTGGAGGTCGCGTCCGGTGAAACGACGTTGGAGCGGTTCGACGCTCTCTGGTGCGCTCCCGGCAGCCCGTACGCCTGCATGGACGGTGCGCTGCGGGCTATCCGCTTCGCAAGAGAAGGGGACTGGCCCTTCCTTGGCACCTGAGGGGGGTTCCAACATACTCTGGTAGAGTATGCGCGGAATGCCCTCGGCATGGGCGATGCCGGGCACGAAGAAGTCACCCCAGAGGGTCCGGCACTCGTGATCAGCAGGCTGGCCTGCTCCCTCGTGGGCAGGACCGAGCAGGTAGCGATCGCGCCGGGCACGCGCGCCCACGCGGTGTATGGAAAAGAGCAAAGCACAGAGCACTTTCGCTGCAGCTATGGCCTGAATCCGGCGTATCGGGCACAGGTCATGGGCGCAGGGCTTGCCGTCAGCGGCGTGGATCGGGATGGTGAAGTCCGGATCGTCGAGCTGCCCGACCGCCGCTTCTACGTCGCCACGCTTTTCCTGCCACAGCTTGGCTCCAGCCCGGGCCAGCCGCACCCTCTGATCGTCGCCTACGTGAGGGCCGCTCTGGCCTTTCAGGCTCTGCGGCGAGATGCGGGTCTCTGATGGTTCCCGAGCGCGCATCGGCCTGAGGCCTCGTAGACGATGTGCGGGCATCACACTTGGATCGCGCAGTGAGGAGGCGGTGATGTACGTGAACGCAAGGGCGATCATCGAGAGAGAGACGCCCACAGGCACCGAGATCCTCGTCCAGACCCGGAACAAGCCGCACGAAGGGGGCAAGTGGATCGAGCTGCCCGGAGGCCAGGTGGAAGAGTACGAATCGCTGGTCACTGCCCTACGGCGAGAGGTGCGGGAGGAAACCGGCCTTACCGTGACGCACGTGGGTGGGCTCGACACCAAAGTGAACGCGCGGGGCCGGGGTACGAACGTGGAATGCCTGCGGCCCTTTGCCGTCTACCAGACCACCCAAGGCCCTGTGGATTCGATGGGCGTGTGCTTTCGATGCCGGGTCGAGGGAGAACTGCTCGCCGTCGGGCACGACGCGGAGGGCGCCCGGTGGGTCTCTGTGCGACAGATAGCCGAGTGGATCGCCCAGGCACCGGATGATCTCTCCTGGGTGGACCGGGCGGGTCTACTGTTCTACCTGGAGCAGGCAAGCGAGCCGGACAGAAGTGAGTGAGCAGAACGCGCCATCCTCCTTTGCCTCCGGTCTGAGCGAGGCCGATGTCGTGCGCATCCTGTTCGCTCCCCAGGTCCGGGTGCGGTTGGGAGACCGGCTCCCTGCGAACCCTCAGGTCACGCCCCTCGGTGGGTGCACCTTCCAAGTCTCCGGAATCGGGGGAGACGATGTCATGCGTTTTCCGGGGAATGCGTGGCATCTCTCTATGCTCAAGATCGAGGAGCGCGTGCAAGCCAGGCTACGAGACTGGGTCACGCTGCACATCCCGGACACGCACGTCGTGGACGACCTCAACGGGATTCCCCCGTTGTGTCTTCTCAGAGAGTGGGGGAACTGGCTCCAGACTTCCGAAGTCTGGCAGACTTCGGAAGTCTTTCCCCCGAATCATTGAGATGATACCCCCCGTTCGCCATCCATAGGATGATCCCTGGGCAACCACTGACCACCGATCGCCTCGAACGCCTATCGCCCCAGGCGCGTGACCGGTTGATCGTGGATCTGGCACGCTTTTTCCACGACACGCACAGCATCCCCCAGGGAGAGGCATGCGAGTGGTTGGGCATCCGGTTCGACGGGGAGCGGACGGCAGCCAGGTTGGCCGAGACGCGGGGCAAACCCACCTGGTTCTCCCCGGACGCCGTCGCCGAGATGCGCCCGGCACTGATGCCCCTGCTGGACCATCGCCAGCGGACCCGGTTCGAGGACACGGTGCGGCGATTCGAGGCACTGGAGACAGACCCGGACAATATGGTCTTTGGGCACGGGGACCTACACGGCTACAACATGGCCCTGGAGGAGGACAGCCTGGGGCTCAAGCTCGCCGGTGTCTTTGACCTGGGATGTGCGGGCATCCTGGATATCCACGAGGATTTCTTCCGTCTCAGCCTGATCAGCGAGGACTTGCTGGAGCAGGTGATCGAAACGTACCAGGGCCTTTCCAGGCGGAAGCGCACGCTCCGCCGGGACCGGATCGCGATCTATTACCGGGCATTCCTCTTTCATCTCATGGCCGGCAAGTCAGGCCAAGGGCTGAGGCACCTCCAGGCGCTGCTGGGCAGGCATCTGGCGTACAAAGCTTCCCACGGACCTTTCGGCTAGGAGGTGAAGCTGAGGTCTGTGGCGTGCATTTACCGAGCCCCTCGAGTTGGTGTATAATGTGGGTGACGCCAGGATCACTTGCTCGTCTCTGTGTCACGGGCCAGGCGATGAGCCGGTGGAATGTTGCCTCACAGGGGATCGCTGAAAGATGAAAGCCACTGAAATTCCTTTCGAGGACCTGATCGGCCTGCAGGAGAACCAGGAGGTACCGGGCATCTATGACGTGGAGATGCGGGGCATCGAGCGGCTGCGGGCATACGACCGCGTGGAATGTCACGTCGTCCTCTACCCCTACAGCAGGAGAATCACCTCCGATGACATCGCCTTGTATCCCTTTGAGGAATACGTCAAGGATGTCCTGTCTCATCAGCGGTCGGCCTATGCCGAGATCCTGCAAACGTTCAATGAGGTGTTTGGGCTGCTGCTTGGGGTTGTCATCGCCCTCATTTTCGCCCTCTTGAAACCAGAGGAACTGCTGTCGGTCGAATCGATCGTCTCCGTATTCGCAGCCTATACGATCGGCAAGGAGCTGTGGGACGATATCGAGAGGGCGCTGGTGAACGTCACAAAGGGGTGGAGGATTCGCTTCCAGGAGAGCGACTACCGGTATCGCCTGGAAAAGCACACCACCCTGACGTTGTACTCATACCTGGCCAAGAAACAGCGCTACGGCAAGGCGACGCTTCTTCCCGAACGGATTGACTTTATCAAGCAGAGCAACTCCCAGACACTGAGGATGTGCTTTGATGTCAGTGACCTCCGGTCGTTCGCCGAACCGTCGGTGCACATTCACTCCATCCACGTCGATCCCGCGCTGCAGGGTGAGTACGAGCAGGGCGGGTACCTGTTCGGCGTCAAGCTCGGCCTGAGCAAGACGGCCCTCGGCATTTCCAGAAACCTGGAGCTCTTCCAGTCGGTCGACAAAGGGGTCAAGGGGTGCCTGGACGAAGCGGGCAACTGGATCGAGGGCGCGCTGTTCTACAGGCATACCTACACGCTCGGCCGGATCAAGGGGTACGCCAAGAAGGGGATCATCCCCGGGCAGTCGATCGTCCGGGCATAGAACGCGAGAACGCGAGAGCAAGATGGTCAAGAGTGAGATCCAGCGGAAACGGCTCACCCGGCGCCAGGTCCTCGCTACAGGGGCGCTGGTCGGGGCTGGTCTGATCGCCCAGGGATGCTGGCCTGGGCCTCTGAGCAAAGGGTCGGGTTCGCCGGCCCCAGATACGATGACAGGAGACACATCGATGACTCAATTGATCACCACCCTCGGGCCCAAGAACGCCGATGAACTGGGCATGATCTTGCCCCACGAGCACATCTTTGTCGACCTGCGGAGCCAGGACGCGCCCGGGTTCGGCGAGGCCGACCCGGAGGACGTCAT
>JADHXD010000168.1 GCA_016783145.1 Anaerolineae bacterium | reverse complement strand
CTGCAGGTGGGCGGGGACGATCGGGGTAGCCCCAAGGGGAGTGACCGTGAGGCTGCCCCCTCGCGGCTCTGGGTGCTCGCCCGGCAGCGCCAGGTCCGGCGTGCGTCCGTCCAGGAGCCAGGTGTATCCCGTCGCCAGATCGACGATCTGCTGGCCGATCAGGTGTCCATCGTTCCACGCGTACTGCCGCCGGAGGCACCTATTCTCCAGGGTGAGCACGCCATCCTGAAGCACTGCCCGACAACTACCCATCAGACCACCTCCACGGCCAGACCTGCCCCTGCCCCCAAAGGGGACCTCCCTGCAAAGACACAGCCTCGCCAGTCTACCGGGAGGCTGCGTGAGGGGCGATCTCTGTTGTCCGACGACCCGGGCGGGTCATGGCATTTTCCCCACTGTGGCCACATAGAGAGCAAACTGCTCCTCGCCGTCCAGCCCGAGCACGCCGTTCAACTCTTCGTCCATAAAGGCGGCAATGGCGCAGGCCCCGCATCCCACAGAAGAAGCGGCCAGATAGAGGTTCTGGCAGGCATGCCCTGCATCCAGGTGCAGGTACCTGTAGCCTCGCTGCCCGTAGCGCCAGGTCATCCGGTAGGCGACGGCCGACCAGATGAACGTCACGGCGCTCTCAAGCACAAAGCGCTGTCCCCAGCAGGCCCGGGTGACCGCGTCCGCAACGCCCCGCCGCACATCCACCTCGACCAGCTTGTGCTCGATGGCCAGGAAACGGTAGAGACCCGGACGCAGGTCTTGCACGCGGTTCACCAGCAGGTAGGTCTCGAGCGCGTGGCGGGCGCCCGCAGAGGGCACGGTGCGAAACGTGGCGTGCCGCCCTTCCATGCTCTTGACCCCCTGGGTACACCACAACAGGTAGGAGAGCTCGCTCAGCGTCAGCGTGCGCGGGGCGTACTTGCGCACGCTCACCCGGTCCTCGATCGCCACCCGCAGGTCGATCGCCCCCACCTGGACATCCTCCGGATCAGGCAGGTCGACGAGCACGGCGTCCGGGTCGTACGGGAGCTGCAGAGGAGGCTGCAGCAGTCCCTGTCGTTGGTCGGATACCTCCAGATATTCGTAGCCGGTCTTTTCTATGAACTCTGGACCGATGGGCATGAAACGTCCTCCTCTTAACCGCAGAGGTGCTGAAACCGCCCGCTAGACGCTAACGATCAGGCTCAGGTCTCCCGTCTTGGCTGCCTGCAGCACGGGTCCCATATACTCATCGATCGTGTCCGCGGTCAAGGGAATGGGCATGTTCTCGAGCTTCATCTTGAGCTGCGGGTTCTTGGCCGCGACCAGGGCGCGCTCAATGTGGGCATCGGTGAAAGATGCCAGGTCCCCCAAGCGTGTGGGGAAACCGATGCGGCGGCTGAGCTCAAACATGGCCTCGGCGATCGCCTCGCCCAAAGCGCGCCCGCTCAGGCTCTCCAGGTCAGCGTCGGTCAGCCCGGCGTTCTTGTAGATCGGGCCGAGCATGCGCAGCGCAGGCTCGATAGCCGGAGCGAAAAAGACGGTGTAGTAAGGATTCATCACCGCGCACGCCCGCCCGTGGCTGGTCACATCCACCAGCGAAAAGCTGGTCAGGTGTCCGCCGTTGGTTCCGCCCACCATGATCGCGTATCCACCCAGGTCCGTCGCCAGGCAAAGCGCCCCGCGGGCCTTCTCGTCCTTGGGATTCTCTGCCACGCACGGTAGGTAGTCAACCACCAGGCCGATGCCCACCTGGGCGATCTCTTGGACCTTGTCATAGTCCGGCTTTCCAACTGCGCCGTACAGGACCTCAAGGCAGTGCGCGATGCCATCCAGGGCACCGTCGGAGGTCAGCCCGATGGGCGCGCCGTACGTCACCTCGTGGTCAAAGACAGGACGGGCGGGGACGACGGCTTCGTCCACGATCAGCTTTTTCTGGCCGGTTGAGACGTCGGTGATGTTCGAGTACTTTGTGAGGTGCGCTCCAGAGCTGGCGGCAGTCTGGATGGCGACGTGCGGGGTAAGTGTCTTGCCGCTGGCCTTCACTGCCTGCGTGACCAGCCCGGTCCCAAAGTAGTCATCGATCTTGCCGCCCAACGTGCGCAAGACCTCGGCCGCCTTGGTGGCATCGATCGTGCTGCCCCCGCCAAAGCTGATGATCACATCCGGGTCAAGGGCCTTGAGCTCGTCCGCGATGCGGAACAGGTCATCGCGCGGCGCGTTGGGTCCTGCCCCGGCGACCTCTCCCGCAAGAGCCAGACCGGCCCGGGAGATCGAGATGCGGATGGTCTCCACAAAGGCGTCGCTGCCGGGAAACGTGTCCCGCACCAGGACAGGACGCTCCCCCAGCGAGGCCACCACCTCGCCCACGCGCGACAGGACCCCCGGGCCCCAAAGATATGTTTCCCCCTTGAACTCGTGCAGTAGCTTGCGTGCTTGATCAAATTCGGACATTCCTCGCTCTCCTTGTATCAACGGTAGCGCAAACGCCAGCCATCCACGACCCGCTACTCGATCACGATCCCTTCGATCCCTTCCGCAGCGGGAGGATAGCGCATATCCATCTTTTCCATCGCCTCGATGATCGCCGTAGAGACCACCAGGTTGCGGTACCACTTGCGGTTTCCGGGCACCACGTACCAGGGAGCCCAGGGATGGTTGCACCGGGCGAACACGTCCTCAAAGGCGCGCATATAGTCATCCCATTGAGCTCGCGTCTTGAGATCGGAGGGGTTGAACTTCCAGTTCTTTTCCGCCCGCGCCAGCCGCTCCTGGAAGCGCACCTTTTGCTCATCCTTGGAGATGTGCAGGTAGAACTTGAGGATGGTCACGCCGCTGTCGGCCAGCAGCTTCTCAAAGTGATTGATGTGGTCGTAGCGTGCCTGCCAGACCTTCTTGGGCACCAGTTCGTTCACCCGGACCACGAGCACGTCCTCATAGTGCGAGCGGTTAAAGATGCTGACATAGCCCTTGGGTGGCGCGTGGGGATGGACGCGCCACAGAAAGTCGTGATCCAGCTCCATCTCTGTGGGCACGCCAAATCCGACCACGTGGCATCCCTGCGGGTTAAAGCCATCCATCACGTGTCGGATCGTGCTGTCCTTGCCTCCCGCGTCCATAGCCTGCAGGACGATCAGCAGGGCATGCTTGCCCTCAGCATACATCAGCTCCTGCAGTTCCTCCATACGCCGCAAGTTGGCCTGGAGCCTCATCTTGGCCTCGGACTTACGGAGGCCGCCCTTCTCGTCCGGGTCATAGTCCGCAAGATCGACCCTCTTGCCCAAGTGGACCGGACTCACGTGCCACTCCGCCGCCTCCTGGTCACTCATCGCTGCCTCCTACAGTGCTCCCCTCAACCTATTCCATCCCCAGCCGCTGGCGCCGCTCCTCGAGCTGCGCCTCGACCTCGACGCTCGCCAGCGCGTCCTCCATCTGCCGATCCAGACTGCCGAGCAAGACCTCGTTGTGCGCCTCGGCCTCGTCCAGCCGTTGGCGGATCCCTTCGGCGACACGCGCCACGTCCGCGTCCCCCTGCCCGGTGAGGTCGTCCAGGGAGCGGATCGTCCGGCTCAACTGCTCGCGGCTCTTGGCGAGGTCCAACAGGTGCCCCAGCTCTTCCCGCTCCTGCTTGACCATCAGGAAACGGGCCTCGATCTTGACATAGACGTCGTCAAGGGTCCTGTAGCTGGCGTGCAGTCGCTGCCACTCGCGCTGGTAGGTCTCCATCATCTCACGGAGAGCATTGAGCCTGCTCTGGGCAGCCAATGCCTGCGCGTTCTGTCCTTTGAGCAGAAACGCGTCCACTGCGGCGTTTAGGTCCTCGGCTTTTTCGCTCAGATCCCCGTGTCGGCGCTGCACGGTCTTGATATTCCCGGCGACCTTCTCAATGGAGGTGTACAACTCGCGCATCTGCTCGGTCATCCTGCGAATGTACTCGTCTAGCACGGCGAGCGACTGGCTCTGCAGCGCCTTGTCAAACAGGGAGTGGAGGTTGGCCGAGATCAGGGTGCGGAATTTCTGTACGAGAGACGCCATGGACCCTTTCCTTTCGTCATCTGGACCAACCCTCTAGCGAGGGCCCACCGGCAATGCCTTGCCTAAAGGCACGGCTCTCCTAACATAGTTCACTACCCTACACCTGTAGGGTGAGTGGCGAGGAATGAGAAAACAGGCTACACTCGGGTATCACCTCAGCCGCAAAACCAAGGAGGATACCCCGATGAGTGATAGCCTGCGGACATATCATGCTGTAAAAGGTCGTGTTTGTCAAATGCTGCCGGAATCAGGCCCGTATCTGACCGCAAATGTGAGCCTAATGATGACAGGCCTAGTCCGGTCCCGCAGCGTGCAGCAGAAGGACATCGCTGGTGAAGTGCCGCTTCGCACTCAAGACCGAAGCTTCGAACAGCGGCAGCGGCGGTTCTTGACCAACGAGCGAGTGGAAGTGGATGCACTCTACGCGCCGTTCATTCGGCCCTTTCTGCAAGCCTGCCAAGGACATATGATTCCCATCATCCTGGACGGGAGTGCTGCTGGATACCATTGTCAGATGCTGATGGCCGCCATTGGCTACCAACACCGTGCGTTACCACTCGCTTGGCTGGTGCGCAAGGGTCAGAAGGGACACTTTCCAGCCACTGACCATTTGGAGGTGACCAAGCGCGCTGCCCAACTTGTTCCAGAAGACACGGACGTGGTGCTCCTGGGAGATGGCGAGTTCGGCAATGTGCCCTTGGCGCGCGATGCGACGCTACGCAACTGGTGCTTTGTCTTCCGTGTCGCCTGCAATGACACGGTCTGGGTCGATGGCGAACAGATCACACTTTCTGAGTTCCGCGTCCAGCCAGACGACGTGCTGTGGCTAGAAAACGTCCTGTGGACTGGCGAGCAATTCGGTCCCGTCAACGTTGTTGTCACCTGGAACGAAGACGAGCAAGCAGCAATGTATCTGGTCACCAACTTCGACCTGCATCAGGAGGCACTCTACTGGTATGACCGACGCTTCTGGATCGAACCGATGTTCCGAGACGAAAAAAGCATGGGCTTCAACCTGCAAACCAGCCATCTGCGAGACCCCAAGCGCATGGCACGGCTCCTGCTCATCGTCTGCCTGGCCTATCTATGGATACTGTTTCTCGGTACCCTAGCCGTGCTCAGTGGCGCTATCCGTCTCATCAGTCGCGCCGACCGCCGCGATTGCAGCCTGTTCTCCTATGGGCTCAGATGGCTACGCAGGTTGCTCAGGTTGGACCTGCATATCCCAGTCCGATTCTGTCCCTATCGGTCCCTACACCTCCGTCCCGCCGGAGGTGTAGGGTAGTGAATAACATAGCACAGTTCGACGGATCGTGCAAGTAGTGAGCAAGGCATCGACGTGCAGACAAAGCAGAGCCCAGGATCGGCCGATCCCGGGCTCGCGTTCGTGCTGTCGGGCACACTAACTCATGCTGGATCCGTCTACCCAGCCGGGGCAGGGGATGGCTGCGCGGTGCGGCCGTCACCCCGGTCGGCGACGCTCACGCCGATGCCCTCGGCCTCCATCTGCTCTTCACGCCGGAACTGGCTCATGTACAGGTCATAGTACCTGCCCCGTTGGGCCATCAGCGTGGTGTGGGTGCCGCGCTCGACGATCTCGCCACGGTCGAGCACTACCACCTTGTCCGCATTGCGGATGGTGCTCAGTCGGTGGGCGATGACGATGCTTGTCCGTCCCTGAAGGAGCTTGCCGAGGGCTTGCTGAATCAACAGCTCGGTCCGCGTATCCACGCTCGAAGTCGCCTCGTCCAGGATGAGGATGCGCGGGTCAGCCAGGATGGCGCGGGCAATGGAGACAAGCTGCCGCTGACCCTGGCTCAGGTTGTGCCCGCGCTCCCCGATGTCGGTCCCGTACCCTTTGGGGAGGCGAGCGATGAACGCATCGGCATTGGCCAGCCTGGCGGCCTCGACCACCTCCTCGTCCGTGGCATCGAGCCGGCCATAGCGAATGTTGTCCATCACCGTGCCCGAAAAGAGGAACGTATCCTGGAGGACAAGGCCCATCTGCTGGCGCAGGCTGTCGTGTGTGACCTGGCGGATGTCGCGTCCATCCAGGGAGATGCTTCCCTCCACGACATCGTAGAAGCGCATCAACAGGCTGACGATGCTCGTCTTGCCTGCTCCCGTGGGGCCCACCAGGGCGACGGTCTGGCCTGGCTCAGCGGTCATGCTCACATCCTTGAGCACAGGCTCATCGACCTTGTAATGAAAGTTCACGTGGTCCAGGACGATCCGCCCCTCGGCAGGAGGCAGGACCTCGGCGTCCGGAGCGTCGACGATCAAGGGTTTCGTGTCCAGCAGCTCAAAGATCCGCTCTGCGCCCGCCAGGGCCGATTGAAGCTCCGTCCACAGGCCGGACAGCGCCTGGATGGGATGGTAGAACCTGTTCACATAGGTCATAAAGGCGACCACCAGACCCACCGTCACTGCGCCTTGCAGCACCAGGAAAGCACCGTACCCTAGCACAAGCGCCATAGCTACCGTGCTCAGGACATCAAGGGCCGGCGAGAAGGCCGAAGTCAGGGTCTGGGCCTGCACGTTCGCGTCACGGTTCGCGCGGTTGACCTGGCGAAACTCGGCCACGTTCTCTCGCTCTCGGGCAAAGGCCTGTACCTCGCGCACCCCGGCGATGTTCTCCTGTAGCTCGGAGCTGACGTCGCCGATCGTTTCTCGCGTCTTGCGAAAGGCCACGCGCGCGCGCTTGGCAAAGGCGGAAGTAGCAAAGAGCATCACGGGCACGATGGCAAAGCTCGCCAGGGCCAGGTCCCATTTGCGGCTGACCATGGTGACAACGATGCCAAACATCGTCAGCGAAAGGCTGAGCAGACGGGTGATGCTGCCGCTAAACACCTGGTTGACGACCTGGGTGTCGTTCACCAGACGGCTCATCAGGTCGCCCACTTCGTGTTCGTCGTAGAACTGGAGGGAGAGCGACTGGACCCGTTCCAGGATCTGGGTGCGCATTGTGAGCAGCACCCTTTGCCCGGCAAGGGTCATCAAGTAGAACTGACCCCCTGTGGACAACCAGCTCAGGATGTAGGATCCCAGCAGGAGCAGCATCACCCGTGCCAGCCCCGCCGTCTGCTCGATCTCGCCCGGCACGATCCAGGCCAACCACGCCGGGCGCGCTTCTCCAGAAGGAATGATGAACTGATCGACAGCGACACCCATAAAGTAGGGTGCCAGGACCTGCAACAGCGAGTTGAGGACGAGCAGCAGGCCAGCGAAGATCAACAGCACCCTGTGAGGCTCAAAGTAACGCAGCAGGCGACGCAACGCCCCCTTGGTATCCCTGGCCTTTTCTTTCTCCGTCGCCAACCCTCTCATATGTCTGCCACCAAACATCAGGCTTCCTCCCTCTCGTGGCGCACGTTCGCCCCGGAGCGATCCAACCCTCTCCGTTGGCGCATGCCCTCTCCGTGGGGGATATGCCCCCCACGCGGCATGTGCCCAGGGCCAAGGACTCCAAGAGTGTCCCCCGCAGACGATCCCTCCGCCTGCACGTCCGCACCCTGCAGCAACTGCGAGTCATAGATGTCGGCATAGATCTCGCTGCTCGCCATCAGCTCTTCGTGTACGCCCTGGGCGACGATGTTGCCCCCGTCCAGCACCAAGATCTGATCGGCGTTGAGCACGGTGGCGATCCGCTGGGCAATGACAAAGCTGGTCCGCCCCTCCATCAAGCGATCCAGCGCCTTCTGGATACGGTATTCCGTCTCCAGGTCCACGCTGGAAGTCGAGTCGTCCAGGATCAAGATGCGTGGGTTAAGCAGCAGGGCACGGGCAATGGCCACGCGCTGTTTCTGCCCGCCGGAGAGTGTGACCCCACGCTCGCCGACCATCGTCTCATAGCCGTCGGGGAACTCGGAGATAAAGTCGTGCGCTTCGGCGGCTTGAGCCGCGTCGACGATCTCTTCCATCGCTGCGTCCGGACGGCCAAAGGCAATGTTCTCCTTGATCGTGCCTGCGAACAGGGTTGTCTCCTGAAAGACGATGCCGATCTGCGAGCGCAGGTCCTCGATCGCCACATCGCGCACATCTATGCCATCGACGGTCACCCGCCCCTCGGTCACATCGTAGAAACGGGGGATCAGATTGATGATCGTCGACTTGCCCGATCCAGTCGCTCCGAGCAGAGCCACAACCTGCCCCGGCTCGGCCCGAAGGCTCACGTCGTCGAGGACCGGATCGCCGTGCTCAAAGTAACGAAAGGAGACCCCTTCGAAAGCGACCTCGCCGCGAACCGAGGGGAGCTCTCGCGCGTCGGGCTTTTCGACGACCTCGGACTGGGCATCCAGCACCTCGAAAATGCGCTCTGCCGATGCACCTGCCTGGGAGAGCATAGTGATGATCATGGTCACCATCAGCATCGGGAAAAAGGCCATCATCATATAGTTGGTAAAGGAGAGCATCTCTCCCACCGTCAGCGTGCCACGGATGACCTGCCCGCCCCCGATCCAGTATACGGAGAGCAGGGCAATATTCGAGATGAAAAAGATCAAGGGCATGAACAGGGAGAACCACCTGCCGATCTGGATGTTGATATCGTACAGCTCCTGGTTCGCTTCCGTGTATCGCTGCAGCTCGTAGGGTTCACGCACAAAGGCCTTGACCACTCTCACGCCAACCAGGTTCTCCTGAAGCACAGTGTTCAGCCTGGCGAGGCGCTCCTGGACTACCTTGAACAGGGGCCGGATGCGGCTGGCGATGTTGCCGAACACAGCAAACGTAAAGGGCACGATGACCACCATCACCAGGGACAGTTGCCAGTTGGTCACAAAGAGCAGGACCAGGCTGCCGATCATCATCACCGCTGCGCCGATCATCATCAGGAACCCGTTGCCCACAAAGCGCTGCACCATATCCACGTCGGACGTGGCGCGAGTCATCAACTGCCCCGTCTGCGCGCGGTCGTGATAGCTGAACGAGAGGGCCTGGATCTTGGCGTAGAGCTGATTGCGCGCGTCATAGGCGATTCCCTGCGCCGTGCGCGCCATCAGCACGCCCTGCAGAAAGGTAAAGACCGAGCGCAGGAGGGCGAAACCGATCATCGCCATAGACATCCAGATCACGGTGCGCATATTCCCCGTCCCGATCCCGGTGTCTACGATCAACCTGGTGAACTGGGGCTGGATCAGGCTGGCGGCATTGGCGAGCAACAGGCACACGAACGCACCCACGGCCTGCCATCTGTACGCTTTCAGAAAGGCACTCGCCCGAAGAAGATGCTTCACGCCGTTCTCCTTTCCGTACCATTCAGTCCACACATCAACACATCCACGGATTGCACCAATTTCGCCTCCTCTGGGCTTTCGTTTTCCGTGTGCCGCCACCTCGAAAAGTGGTAGAACAAACAGGTCATCAGCAGCCGGGCAACGAGGCCCGGTTGCACATCGTCGCGGATCTCGCCGCGCGCCTGTCCTTGCACGACCAGTTCCTGGATCAGGCTGCCGATGCGATGCGCGCTCTCTTGCACGCTCTTGTGGTCCACCGGCGCGCCGATGCGTGCCAGGAAAATGTGCTGCGTGAGTTCGCGTTCCGGAGAAAACTCATCGGCCATGGCCTGCATCACCAACTTGATGCGGGCTACCGCACCTTCGGGGACATTGGGCGCACCGAGCACGCGACTGCCGAGCAGCTCGATGCGCCACAGCGCGATCTCACTGACGATCGCTTCCTTGGTTGCAAAGTAGTTGAAAAAGGTGCTCTTGGCCACGTCGGCAGCCTCGGTGATGTCCTCTACTGTCGCCTGGTCAATCCCTTTCTCCCGGAAGAGCCGCCAGGCGCATTCCAGCAGGCGCTGGCGCGTCTCTTGCTTTTTGCGCTCCCTTCTGGAATCCAGGTTCCCCATCTTGCCCTCGTTGTCTATGACTGTAGTTCAAACTTGACGCAGGTCATTTTTGACCAAGGTCATATTTTACCACGAACAGCCCACCCTGTCAAATGCCTGGGGACCCCCTTCGAGCCGCGTGCCCCCGGCCTCGCTCGTGAGACGAGCACGCACTCACCAGAGGGACCATTTTCTAGCCCCGATTAGACTAATCTAGATTAGAAACCGCGCTTGTCTGGGCCATAGATCCGTGTTATACTCTGACACGGGACCGGGCAGCCAGAGCAGCGGCGCCCTGTTCTTGCCTCAATTAGTCTAATCTCGTTTAGACTAACCAGGATTAGAACGACGAGAGCGAGATAGATGCTGGCTCTACTCCTACGGCTGTTGCATTGTCTCTTGACTTGACTGAGGAGTGCCGCATCCCCCGATGCGGCACAGTGCGCCAGTAAGCCGGGCGCATCGGGGGATGCGCCCTCCTCGGACTTTGCAACAGCCGTACTCTACTCCCCACTGGGCGGGGGAAACCTGTCTGGGAGGCATCCCAGCGGGCATGGAACTCGACTCAAGGAGACGCTATGTTCTGGGACAGACAGCAAGAGCTGCGCATGCTGGAAAGAGAATATCAGGAGTCCGGCGGGAGAATGGTCGTCATCTATGGACGTCGCAGGGTAGGCAAGACCACGCTGATCAAGGAGTTTATCCGTGACAAGCCGGCGATGTACTTTTTGGCCGATGAACGGCTGGAGAGCGTTCAGCGCCGCCGCTTCCA
>JADHXD010000167.1 GCA_016783145.1 Anaerolineae bacterium | reverse complement strand
AGCAGGGGCGCCAGGGCGATCCCCAGCGCCGGCATCCACTCCCGGGGTCGCCTGAGCAGGCCAGGATCACGCCACAGCAGGTACAGTGCCAACGCTGGGGCGAGCATGAGCATCGTGCGGTGGTGCGTCAGGCTCAGGCCGTAGACCAGGGCCAGCCAGCGCAGCTGGAGCCGCGGGTGGCCAAAGACGAGATACAGGACCAGCGCGACAAAGAGTGCGTTCAGCGTGTACTTTTCGGGGTGAGTGGCCTGCGTCCACAACGTGTGCGAGAAGGCAAAGAGCAGCGCGCTCAGTGCCGCGAAAGACCTGTGACCCAGGATTCGCCGTGCCGTGCCATAGACCAGGGGAACGCTGGCTGCTGCGAACAACGCGCACAGTACGTTGATCCGCCAGGCAATGGATCCCAGTGGAAACAGGGCGATCCACAGTCGTCCCAGGATCGGGAAGAGGGGATAACCCGTCGGGTGCGCAAAGCCCAGGGTCGCCGAGATGGCCTGGAGTTCGTATCCATCTCGCGTACCCACGGCCGGCGTGAGCGTGCCCAGGTAGAACGCCAGAGGGACTAGAAAGAGGGTCAGTGCGATCAGCCAGTCCTGGTCGGAGTGTGACCCGCGGAGGCGCAGAAACCCACAGAGCGCCAGGGCACCCCCGAGCAATACGCCAGCCTGGAGCAGATCGATCTCTGAACGCACCAGGTAGAGGAGAAGGAGGTAGAGGGGCAGGAAGGACGTTGAGGACAGGCTCCGCGACGCAGAATGGCTCGTGCGATGTCTCCAGGCGAGGGTGAGCAGTGTGCTGGCGGAGAGGATCATGGCTACGGTGGGGCCCCAGCGGTAGAATGGCCACACGACCCAGGGGATCTCGGCCAGCACCCGGCTCAAGAATGCGCCGAGCACCGCCCCCGCACCCGAGACCACGATCGTCCCAGGTAGGTAGGAGCAGGAGATCGTGGGTATAGAGTTATCCTGTACCGTCCTGCTGTTCACGGTCCCTCGTTTCGCTTGTCCTCACGCAACGTGCCGGGTCACGGCGTGTCTTGACCCGGCACGGACGATTGGCGCAGGAGGTGCTCAGTAGAGCTGAAAGTAGTAGTTGAGGATCTCTGCTGCGACCGGCATGGCCGTGACCGCGCCCTCTCCCCCGCCATAGACAAAGACGACCAGCGCGATCTCGGGATCGTCATAGGGGGCAAAGGCAGTAAACCATGCGTGCGCGGTCAGAATCTTGCCGTCTTCGTCCACGCATTCCGGGTAGCTCTCGCAGAACTCGGCGGTGCCGGTCTTGGCAGCGACCTTGAGGCCGCCGCCGACCTGGAGCCATTCGGCGGTGCCCCGCAGCACCGCGGCGCGCATTCCCTCGCGCACCAGCGCCAGGTTCTCCTGAGAGACCGGTAGTTCGCGGATCACGTCTGGCTGGTAGTCGCGCACCACGTTTCCCTCGACGTCCCGAGTCTGAAGCACAAGCTGAGGCCGGTAGAGGGTGCCGTCATTGGCGACGACGGCTGTCGCGTTGACGACCTGCAGCGGCGTGGACCACATATATCCCTGGCCTATCGTCATATTATACGTATCGCCGGTGGTCCACCTCTCGCTGTAGTTGACCCGCTTCCATTTCTCGGTGGGCACCAGCCCCGGTGCCTCAGATGGCAGATCGATCCCCGTCTGGTTGCCATACCCAAAGGCCTCCGCGTAGGTTGTCAAGCGCTCCAGGCCCAGTCCCTCAAAGCTGTCCAACATGCCTCCGCCGACCAGGTAAAAGTAAGAGTCGCACGACTCGGCCACGGCCGAGACAAAGTCTATCCTGCCGTGCCCGAACCCCCATTCGTGTGTCCAGCAGTAAAAGGGCTGAGCCAGAGCAGGGTTGTCTGGGTAGTACTTGTTGGGCAGCCAGAGAATGCCCGAGTCCTCGGGACAGGTGAGCAGCGTCCAGCGGCTGACGATCTGCTCTTCCAGCGCCGCTGAGGCCGGGACCAACTTGAACGCGGAGCCTGGGGGATACTGCCCGGCGATGGCATGGTGGAGCAGTGGGCGGCCCGGGTCCGTATTCAGGCGCGTGAACTCTTTGATCGAGATACCGCGGGCAAACAGGTTGTTGTCGTGGGCTGGCAGGCTGACCATTGCCAGCACCTCGCCCGTGTGTACCTTGGTGACGATGGCCACGCTCGACCGAGATCCGACCCGTGCCATCGCGTTCTTGAGCGTCTCTTCCGCAAAGCGCTGCAGATCGAGATCCAATGTCAGCACCAGGTTGTGTCCTGGCTGTGGATCCTCGGCACGACCCACGGTGCGCACTTCGCGTCCGGCGACATCCACCTCGATCGTCTTGACGCCCTTTCTTCCTCGCAGTGTATCCTCGTACGTATACTCGAGACCGGTCAGGCCAACGCTGTCTTCCGGGCCGTACCCCTGCTCTTCCGTGTACTCATCCTGAGACCACGAGGGAATGGGGCCCATATGGCCCAGCAGGTGCGCAGTCAGCGAGCCAGTGAGGTATTCGCGGTACGAGTTCACCTCGACCAGCACGCCTGGCAGGTCCATATGCGCTTCTTCGATCGCGAATGCCGTTTCGCGGGAGATCCCTTTCTTGAGCAGAATGGGTTCATAGGGAGCATACAGAGCGCCCTGCAGGACCAGGTCGCGCAGACCCAATTCGGCACTGCCCCAATACGGGGGAAAGAGTGGTGGCGCGAAATCGCTGCCTAGCGGCAGGTCCAGCAGCTCGTGAAGGCGCTCGAGGAGGGCCTCTTGTGCTTCGTCCTCCTCCGGCAAGTAGGCAGGGATGAGCAGTACGTCAAACCGTGGCAGGTTGCGCACCAACAGCTCGTGTGTGCGATCATAGATCACCCCTCGCGTCGAGTCCGTTGTGACCATCCGTGTCCGGTTGCGCTCGGCCAGTTCGCTGTACCGCTCTCCAGCAACGATCTGCAATCGCCACAAGCGCACGCTAAGGGCGACAAAGACAAGCGGGATGAGGACTTGCAGGAGTGTGATGCGCAAGAACGAGGTCGATCGAATCCGGCTGGTAGTCGAGTCTTCCATCTTGCTCTCTCAGCTACCGGACTTCCGGTCGATTCACGACCAGTCCCATGTTGCTCAAGTAGGCAAAGGAACGGACAAAGTCGCCCTCCGGATAGAACGTGCGCGTGCCCGAATAGGGGTCGTTGACCCACAGTCCCTCTTCACTATACCCCACGACCAAGACCACGTGCTCATACGGAATCAGGGTAACGACCTGTCCATCGCTGAGGAGCACCTGGCTGGGAGACTGTGGCTGCAGCTCGTAAGTGATCCAAGCGATGACCAAACGTCCCTGGCGGAGATGTTCCTTGATGGCCTCTATCCCACCGGTCAGGTGTTCGACCTCCAGACCCAGTTCTGCCAGTGCCACGCGGACCGGCTCGGCGTACACACCATAGTCTTCAATACCCCCATAGGGACCGTCCACGTTGCCACGAAACCCGAGATGGGGGTTTTCGTGGATAGGCAGGGCGTCCAGGATGCTCTGTTCGCTGGCTGTCACGCCGAAAAAGTTGGCCGCCATCGACGCCGCGCTGGACTCGCAACTCAGACTACGCTGCTGCTTGTACACGGGGGCGCTCAAGATCAGGGCCAGGGGGGGCTGCTGCCAGCTCTGTG
Source organism: Anaerolineae bacterium (assembly GCA_016783145.1). GTDB lineage: Bacteria > Chloroflexota > Anaerolineae > JAFGEY01 > JAFGEY01 > BS750m-G44. The sequence continues at coordinate 6,983 of JADHXD010000167.1, read as the reverse complement.
CCGTAGGGATAGGCGCCGCCGTGGGCAGAGGTGGGGGCTGGGCGACCGCTGTGGCCGACGCGCGCCGCGCGCCCTCGAGCTCGCGCCGCGCGCCCTCCAGCTCACGCTCTAGCTGCGCGATCTCGAGCTGCTGTGCATCTCGTGTCTGTTCAGCGTGCAAGGTGCGCAGTGAGAAAGCCATCCACCCGCTGCTGTCCTCCGAGTTGGCGCGGTTCAACGTATAGACCAGGATCATCGCCAGCCCTATGGACACCAATCCCATGAGGAGCAGCATTCCGAGCGTAACCGACATCGTATCCGGGATGCGTGCTTGAGGCCCGGTGTGGTGTGTCCGCGCTGTTCTGGTCGCGTGGTCACGGGTCTCTCCTGGCCCCTGGCCTTGCCTCTGGCCACGCTGGGTGACGGCAGGGATGCTGGGGGATCGGGGACGACCTGCAGCTCGACCCGGGGGGGTGAGCATATCGTGCGGGTGAGGATGAGCCTGAGGAGCCTGGGCCTTGCCTACCACGAGGTCTCCTTTCGGGCGGTACGCCGATATAGAGTGCGCATGATGAGATAGACGAGCGGCATGAGCAGCGTGTTCACCAGCGAGAACGGCAAAAGAACCTGGGTCAGGCTGTCTCGCCAGCCAGCGGTCCATCCAAGGACACGCAGCAGGACCAGGGTGAGACCTCCATAGACCAGGCTCACCACAGGGATGACCAGAATAGGGATCAAGAGATCAAAGCGAAAGATGTGTCTCTCGCCCAGACCCGAGAGGAAACTGACGATCAACAGGGACAGCGTGCAGACGCCAAAGGGCGCTGCCGAGAACAAATCCACGATCGCTCCTCCGATCAGCGCCCAGAGCATGCCTTCCTCCGAGCCGCGCAGCAGGCTCCACGAGGTGACGACCATGAGCATCAGATCGGGATGGACGCCCAGGATGTGGATGCGCGGCATCACGGTACTCTGCAGCACTGCCAGGCCAAACAGGGTCGTGAGCATCAGATATGGGTTCACGGCTCGGACCCCGCTTTGTCTTCTGGCTCGGAGGTGGCCTCGATCTCTGGCGCTGGTTCCCCCACCTCCCCTTCATCGATGGCACCCTCGACGTCTACCTGCTCAAAGCTGGTGATGACCATGACCGTTTCCAGCTTGGCAAAGTTCACCGAGGGGAGGACGACTGCCTGTTTGAAGGGGTCGATGTCGCGCTGAATGACCTCCGTAACCTGGCCAATCACGAGCGACCGGGGATAGTTCCCGCCCATTCCAGAGGTCAGGATCACGTCTCCGACGGCGACCTGTTCTTCCTGCGGGATGTATCGCATCATCAAACGTTCCCCAAGCTGGCCCGAGACGACGCCAGGTGCACGCGAGGACTGCACTAGTGCGGTGACAGAGCTGGATGGATCCACGACCAGCAGCACCTTGGACCAATTGGTTCCCACGCTGCGGACGTGACCTACCAGGCCTCGCTCGGTGACAACCGGCATCCCCTTTTCGATTCCCTGTCGCCGTCCGACGTCGATGATCAGGACCGACATAAAGTTGTTCGGTTCCAGGCCGATCACTCGCCCCTTGACCTCGGCGGCTTTCAGGATGTACTGGGGATGTGTTTCGGCGAAATCGAGTTTCTTGCGGAGGTCTTCGTTCTGGGCTTCGACTTCTTTGAGCCGCACATTCTCGATCATGAGCTGATCGACCAGGCTCTCCAATTGCGCGTTTTCCGCCCGCAGTTCACGCGCGTCGCGCCACACCTGGCTTGTGCCGATCACTCGCTCTGTCAGGCCGTCCACCAGGCGCTGGACAGGAGTGGCCAGTTGAAGGAACAGACCCTCCAGGGGGCTCAGAGCGCCGAGTTCATCAAAGACAAGTCCGATCACCACCAGGAGGGCCAGTGTGCCCAAGACCAGGGAGCGGGAGCGTAGATTCTGCACCGCTTGTTCCCCTACAGCCTATCTACGACGTGACCCGGATGTGGCACGACGATCCATGCTGGTGAGCACCTTCTCCAGGCGATCCAGCTCTTCGAGCACCAGTCCCGCGCCACGCGCCACACAGGTCATCGAGTCCTCGGCCACATAGCAGTGCATCCTGGTTTCTTCGGACAGGCGTTCGGCCATTCCCTGAAGCTGTGCCCCGCCGCCTGCCAGACAGATGCCCTGCTCCATCAGGTCGGCGATCAATTCCGGTGGCGTCTGATCCAGCGTGTCACGCACCGACTCGACGATCAGGGCCACCGCGCCGGACAGCGCCTCTCGGATCTCGATGCTGCTCACTTCGATCGAGTCCGGCAGCCCGGTGACCAGGTTGCGCCCGCGCAGGGCCATCGTCTTTTCTTCCTTCAAGGGATATGCAGAACCGATGGTCATCTTGATCCGCTCTGCCGTCCGGGGGCCGACGAGCAGGTTGTACTTTTGTCGCGCATAGTTGACGATCTCGTCGTCCATTTCATCGCCGGCGATGCGCATCGATTTGCTGACGACGATGCCGCCCAATGAGAACACCGCGACTTCAGTGGTGCCGCCGCCAACGTCGACGACCATCGAGCCAACGGCTTCAGTGATGGGCAGTCCTGCCCCGATGGCCGCGGCCATGGGCTCCTCGATCAGGAACGCCTCTCTTGCTCCGGCCGAGAGGGTGGCCTGCTTGACCGCACGTTTCTCGACCTCGGTGACGCCGCTTGGAATGCCGACGACCACGCGAGGGCGGGGGGTGGTCAAAAGAAGGTGGTGATGCGCCTTCTTGATAAAGTATTTCAGCATCGCTTCCGTGATATCAAACTCGGATATCACGCCATCGCGCAGCGGGCGAATCGCCACGATATTGGCAGGGGTGCGCCCGGCCATCTCTTTGGCCTCGATGCCGATGGCCAGAACTCTTTTCGTCTTCTTGTCTATCGAGACCCACGAGGGCTCGTTGATCACGATCCCCTTGTTGCGGATGTACACCAGGGTGTTGGCAGTGCCCAGGTCGATGCCGATATCCAGCGAAAAGAGGCCCAAAAGGGCATTTAACGGATTGAACACCTCGTTTCCTCCACGGGATGTACGCAGCCACGCTTGCCAGCACGTACTTGTGTCCTACCCCGCATTGATCCGTGGGGCTTGGAGGACATTATACCACAATTCGCAACGAACGCAATACTCCTGGCAGGCGGGTCTGTCGCCCAGGGGACGCAAGCACGCCTCCTTTGATCGCCCACTTGAACTCTATTCAATGTAGTGATAAAATAGGCTCGAGGCGCCTGCGCGCCACCTCGCCCGTCCGGTCCGGACATTCAGAGAACATGCGCTTGATAGGGAGCGAAAATGCTGGGGTTCTTGAGCAACGTGTTCGGAGGCCGGCTTCGAAATGTGCTGATGATCTCGTTTTCCTTGATCGCGGCGATCACCGTCAGCGTGGGAGCCGTCGCTACGTCGCGGACGATCACCGACTATCTCGCTCGGGCAGCGGACGAGCGCGTGGCGCGGGATATGGACCTGGCGGTGGCGTTCTACGAGATACGTATGGAGAGAATCGCCCGCGTCTCCCAACGCCTGGCCCTTTCTGGGGGTGTGATCAGGCGACTCGTCGCCGCTGCCAGCGGAGATGAGGAGGCTCTGGCCTCGATCAACGAGGAGGCCCTCAACGAGATCGAACTGCCGACGATCAGTGGAAACCAACTGATCCTCGTGTTGAGCCCGCAAGGCGAGATCCTCGTCGCACAGCTTTTGTCGAGCGAGGGCGCGCGGATCCCCGTAGCTGTCGGCGAACCCTGGGCCGATCTCCCGATCGTCAAGAGGGCCATGGCCGACCGGAGGCCCATCGTTTCGACAGAAGTGATCCCTGCCGAGTTCCTGTCCTCGGTGGGACTGGACAAACAGGCCCACGTCGAGCTAGTGGATACCCCCAAGGCGGCTGCAGAGCCGTTCGATCCCCGAGAGGGCACAGCGGGACTGGCCCTCATCGGTGTCGCTCCGGTGCAGGATGAGGAGGAAGATCTGATTGGGGCCGTGGTGGCCATGCACCTCTTTAACAATGACTTTACCCTTGTGGACCGTATCAAGGAGGTGGCGGGGGTAGATACAGCGACGATCTTTTTTGGTGACCTGCGCGTTTCCACCAACGTGCTCGACGAGCGCGGTCAGCGCGCTATCGGCACGCGCGTCTCGCGAGAGGTCGGGGAGCAGGTACTGCACCAGGGATTGGAGTATCCGGGCCGCGCGTACGTCGTCAAAGAGTGGTTCATTACGCGCTATCAGCCGCTGCGCGATCATCAAAGCCAGGTGGTCGGCAGCCTGTACGTAGGCGCTCGCGAGGCGGCCTTTCAGGCACTGGTCCGCACGTTCGTGGCACGGGTCATTTACATCGCCCTGGGTACAGTCCTGCTCGCAGCGCTGATTTCGCACCCGGTTTCGACCGCGATGACCAGGCCGATCGCCGAGCTCGTGGACGCCAACCGCCGACTGGCGGGAGGCGAGATGGAGATCCGGGTGGCACCGGTGCCTGGCAGCGGTGAGCTGCCCAGCCTGGCACACTCTTTCAACCTGATGGCCGAGACCCTACAGTCCACGCAAGAGCAGTTGATTCAAAAGGAAAAGCTGGCTTCCGTGGGGCAGCTTGCTGCAGGCGTAGCGCACGAGATCAACAACCCGCTGGGCACCATTCTTTTACTGGCTGACGTCCTGTACAAAGAGTGTCCCGAGGAAGACCCGAAACGGGAGGATCTGAGGATGATCACCGAGCAGGCCAGGCGCTGCAAGGGCATCGTCTTTGACCTGCTCAGCTTTGCCCGGCAGAACCGGGTGATGGCCCAGGAAACCGATCTGAACCGGCTGATCGCGAGCGCTGCTGCTGAGGAATCGACCAAGGACGCGTACAAAGGTATTCGCATTGTCCAGGACCTGGCACCTCGCCTGCCGATCATTCAAGCTGACCCCGATCAGCTCCGGCAACTGCTCGTCAACCTGATGAGCAATGCGATCGACGCGATGACGCCGGAAGGCGGATCGCTGACCATCCGCACCCGCATACCGGATCGCCAACACGTAGAACTGATCGTCTCTGACACGGGCACCGGCATCCCCGACGCAGTGATGCCGAGTCTATTCACTCCGTTCTTTACGACCAAGCCTCCGGGAAAAGGCACGGGGCTTGGTCTGTCGATCATCTATGGCATTGTCAAGATGCACCGCGGCGATATTCGGGTCCAGAGCACGGAGGGAGAGGGAACAACGTTCACCGTGCTCTTGCCTGTCCGGATGCCGGAGGTGAGCCCAGAGACGCCGCAGGGGTTCATTGCCTAGGGGAGAGGTGGATGATGCGCAAACGTCTTGAGTCACTGCTAAAGGCCGTGGGCGATGCAGACCGTATCCTGATCTTACCGCACAACGATCCCGATCCAGACGCCATCGCCAGTGCGGTGGCCCTGCGTGACCTGTTGGCGCATACGCTAGGCATAGAGGGACAGATCGCCTACAAGGGGTTCATCGGCCGCGCAGAGAACCGGGCCCTGGTACGTTACCTGGGCCGTCCCCTTCGTCGCCTCACGAGCGCAGATCTGGATCCATCCGTGCCGATCGCCCTCGTCGACACCCAGCCCGGGACAGGCAACAACGCGCTTCCCCCAGATCGCAGGGCGACGATCATCCTGGACCACCACCCTGAATGTGATGCGGCAAACGACGCCGAATTCGCTGATCTGCGCTCCGAAATGGGTGCCACCTCGACGATGCTGACTCAGTACCTGCGCGCTGCCAAGGTGGACCTGACCCCATCCCTGTCCACAGCGCTGTTCTATGGCATCAAGACCGACACGATGGGGCTCAGCCGGGGGGCAGGCAAAGAGGACAGGAAGACGTACTTTTACCTTCAGAGGCGCATCGACATCGATGCACTGGTCCAGATCGAGCGTGCCCTTGTGCCGGTCGAGTACTTTCAGAGCCTGGTGGCGACCCTGCAAGCGGCGCGAATGTACGATCGTGTCCTGATCTCTTATCTGGGCTGGATGAACTATCCCGGCCTTGCGGCCGAAATGGCCGATCTGTTGTTGAGACTGAACGGGATCCGCTGGGTGGTCTGTTTGGGCGCATACAAGGACGAACTAATCTTATCGGTTCGTACCGAAGACCAGCGGAGAAGCGCAGGACGGCTTGCGCAGGAGGTTGTGGGGGACCTGGGCACGGCCGGCGGGCACGGGGTGATGGCGGGTGGACAGATTCCCTTACAGGAGCGCGACCCGGAACGGCTTGCCCTGCAGCTAGGATGGCAGGTGCTGAAGCACTTGAACATCGAATCGACCGTGGAAGGCCAGCCGATTGTTTGAACGGCAGCGGACGGGGAGGCGCAGGCTCGACGGGTCACCTGGAGAAGGGCGAGTGAAGGTGAGACGCCCTTATGTCAGTGCCTCTCGATAGCGGTCCAGCACCTGAGCCCGCGTCGCCGTGCCGGTGGTGCCGATCTGCTGGATGGTGATCGAGGCAACCAGGTTGCCGATCAACGCTGCCTCGGAGTGATCGGCCCCACAGCAGAGCGCGGAGACGATGCCGGACATTGTGCTGTCCCCTGCACCGACGATGTCAATGGGTCCGGCGACCCGGATCGCGGGCACGTGCTTCATCCCCTCACGATCAAAGACAAGGATTCCCTCAGAGCCGATGGTGAGAAAGACCGGACGGCCGTTGCGATGATAGAGCTCACGCCCGGACGCCTCGACCGTCGCTCGATCGGGCGGCCCTTCGACCCGGTCAGGATAAACGGCGGACACGGCCTCACCGGCGTTGGGCTTGACGATCGCGTTGTGGAACTCGCCGATGCGCACCCGTGAATCGACGGCGACCACCGTGCGAGGGCTGTCCTGAGCGAGTTCGCCCAGGAGTGCGCGCACCCGCTCGCTGATCGTGCCACAGTTGCGCTCCGGCACCTGGTCGGCGATGATGACCCCATCCACGCGCTGAATCCATTCTCTCAACCGGGAAGCGATCTCATCCTCCAGTTTCGGGGAAAGAGGCTGCCGGTTC
>JADHXD010000039.1 GCA_016783145.1 Anaerolineae bacterium | reverse complement strand
AGTCTGCACAGTTGTATTCGTATATCGGCATGATCTTTTCCCTCGGGTGGTTAGTCTACTCGATCCCTATTTTACTATGCTTGTACCATACAGTCAAGACAGACACAGTACCGCACTACGGCTGCTGCAAAGTCCGAGGAGGGCGCATCCCCCGATGCGCCCGGCTTACTGGCGCACCGTCCCGCATCGGGGGATGCGGCACTCCCCAGTCAAGTCAAGCGACAATGCAACAGCCGTAAGTACCGCACAGGGTTGCTGCAAAGTCAGCGGAGTGACACATGTGTCCCCTGATGCGAGCGGCGTCGCCAAGTGCTGTTCCGCATCGGGGATGCTCCACTCCTCAGAAGCTGTGAAGGGACTCTGCTACAGCCCTACTTTCAGGAGGTGAATCATGGGCAAGAACCACGCGGAGATATTCGATCAGTTGTGCGCCTTCATCCAGGAGGATATGCAGGAAAAGGGCGTACCTGGTGTTGCTGTGGGCATCCTGTGTGAGGACCAGACGTACACCGCTGGCTTTGGCGTGACCAACGCAGATCACCCGCTGCCGGTCACCGACGAGACCTTGTTCCAGATCGGCTCGATCACCAAGACCTTCACCTGTCTGGCGATCATGCGCCTGATCGAGATGGGCAAACTGGAACTGGGGGCTACCGTGCGTACCTACTTGCCCGAGTTCAGGGTGGCGGACGGTGCGGCTTCCACTCAAGCGACTATCTGGCACCTGCTGACCCACATGAGCGGGTGGGTGGGCGACCTGTTCGAGGACACCGGGGCAGGCGAGGACGCGATGGCCAAGTACATGGCCCTCATGGCCGACCTGGAACAGCTCGCGCCGGTAGGCACGGTGTGGTCGTACAACAACGCAGGATTCTACCTGACCGGGTATCTCATCGAGCGGATCACCGGCCAGTGCTATGAAGCGGCGATGGTGGAGCTGGTGTTCGATCCGCTTGGCCTCAAGTGCTGCTACTATGATCCCGGCGCGGTGATCACGCATCGCTTTGCAGTGGGACACCAGGTGGACGGGAGGGAGGCCCACGTTCTCCAGCCATGGCCCTTGCCACGCGCGGCCTATGCTGCCGGCGCCATCACCTGCGACGTTCACGAACTGCTGCGCTATGCGCGCTTCCAGATGGGCGACGGCAGTGCAGAGCGCGGCGATGGGGAGGGCACCGAGCAGGTCCTCAAGCCGGAGACGATGGCCCAGATGCATACTCCTCAGGTGGATATCTGGGGAGAGAAAGCGCAGATGGCCCTGTCCTGGTTCGTCAACGACATCGGAGGCACGCGCCAGCTCTCACACGGCGGGGGCACCAACGGGCAGATCTCGCTGCTCGCGTTCTATCCGGAGCATCGCCTGGCCCTGGCCGTAGTGACCAATGCCAACCAGGGTGGAGGGGTCACAGATGACGTGCGTCGCTGGGTGTTGGAGCACTACCTGGGCCTGCAGGATCCGAAACCTGAGCCCATTGACGCGGCGCAGGAGGAACTGGCGGCCTACGTGGGCTTCTATGAGCGGCCATTTGCCGAGATTGAGCTGGGCATGCTGTGCGGGCGGCTCGTGGGGCAGATGATCTACAAGGCCGGGTTCCCCTCAAGGGATTCCCCGCCGCCGCCACCACCGCCGCCGGTGGCCCTCGCGCTGTGCGAAAAGGATCGCCTGCTCGTGACCGCAGGCCCGGCCAAGGGCGCGCAAGCGGATGTCATTCGCAAGCCAGACGGCTCGATCGGCTGGATCCGTATGGGCCGTCTCTACCGGCGCCGGGCCGAGAGATCTCCCGCGTAGGGGAAACGGTGACCGGTTCTCCTACGCGCCCATCCTCCAGAGGGCAACCGACCACGGGCAGCAAGGTGCCAGAATCCTGGATCTGGAGTATAATAGACGCAGGTCGGCCTATGGTCCGGCATCGTTGGGATGTCTCACCAGCGGAAGCTGTCGAACTCCAGCGGAGGCTGCGCGATCGGGTAGTGAGTCGCCCACTGGGCAGATTGCCGCGCACCATTGGTGGCCTGGATGTGCACGGGAACCGGGGTGCGGTGGCTGTGCTGACCTACCCCGATCTCGAATGGCTCACCGGCGCGGTGGCCGAGAGCCCTGCCCGATTTCCGTATGTGCCGGGCCTGCTCTCTTTCCGTGAGATGCCTGCCTTGCTGGCAGCGATCGAACAACTGGACGTCCTGCCCGATGTAACCCTGTGCGATGGGCACGGCATCGCTCATCCTCGACGGTTCGGCATCGCCTGTCATCTGGGGCTGTGGTTGGGACAGCCTACCATAGGCTGTGCCAAGTCTCTGTTGTGCGGCCAACACGCCGACCCTGCTCTCGAGCGAGGATCCGCTGCCTCACTGGTTGGTGGGGGGCAGGTGATCGGTGCGGTGGTGCGCACGCGGGCGAACGTCAAACCCGTGTACGTTTCTGTCGGACATCTCATCAGCCTGAGTGATGCCGTCGAGATTGTCCTAAACTGTGCATCCAGGGTTCGCCTGCCCGAACCGCTGCGCGCCGCACATAGGATGGCCAAGAGTGGGCGGCCCGGGTACGGGCAGGTGTAAAGGGTACGAGATTGGATATCGAACCTCTGCTCTCTCGCGCTGCCGAACTCATTCGAACCGCACGCCATCTCGTCGTCCTTACCGGCGCGGGCGTCAGCACGCCTTCGGGCATCCCGGATTTCCGCAGTGCCCGTTCTGGTCTGTGGGAGAAAGCGAACCCGTTCATTGTCGCCTCCCTCCAGGCCTTTCGGGTCCGTCCGCAGATGTTCTTCGACTGGATCCGTCCTCTGGTGCGCGTGTTCCTGGACGCTGTGCCGAACCCCGCTCACCTGGCTCTGGCTCATCTGGAGCAGATGGGGTGGCTCAAAGCGATCATCACCCAGAATATCGATGCGCTGCACCAAAAGGCCGGCTCGTCGAACGTGATCGAGGTGCACGGGCACGTGCGCGAAGCAACGTGCACCCGATGCTACGATGTCGTGCCTACCGAAACGATGGTCCCTCAGTTCATCGAACGACGAGAGATGCCGCGGTGCGCCAAGTGCGGCGGCATTCTCAAGCCAAACGTCATCCTGTATGGCGAGGAGCTCCCGTACCAAGAGATCAACGATGCGCGTCACCAGGCGGGCACGTGTGACGTGATGCTGGTCGCCGGCTCCTCTCTGAGTATTGCGCCCGTTGCCGACCTGCCGTTCATCGCCCGGGCAAATGGCGCCCGGGTCATCGTGATCAACCAGGAACCCACGCCCATCGACAGCCAGGCGAGTCTTGTGATCCGGGCGGACGTGGCGGTGGTTTTGCCACGCATCGTCTCGCTGCTCATCGCTCGCACAGGCTGTCGGACTATACGTGGGAACTGATCCCTTGCCGCAGAAGAAAGGGGGCCGTCGTGGAAAAAGTGCTGGCTGTGATACTGGGTGGTGGCGCGGGAACTCGGCTCTATCCACTGACACGGGATAGAGCCAAGCCAGCGGTCCCTCTCGGCGGCAAGTACCGCCTGATCGACATCCCGATCAGCAACTGCCTGAACTCGGACATCGACCGCATCCTGGTCCTCACGCAGTACCTCTCGGCCTCGTTGAACCGCCACATTTCCCGAACGTACAGCGATCTGGGCCACTTTTCGCGTGGTTGGGTGCAGATCCTGGCTGCCGAACAGGGGCCCGGTCTGACGGATGGACAGGCGTGGTATCAGGGCACGGCCGACGCGGTTCGAAAGCAGATGTTCGAGATCGAGTCTGCTGGTGCCGAGGAAGTCCTGATCCTCTCCGGCGATCACCTGTACCGGATGGACTACCAACCATTCCTGGCGCTCCACCGCCGGTCAGGGGCCGACATCACCATCGCCGCGCAGCCGGTGACCGAGACCCAGGCGCACGACCTGGGCATCTTGGCCACCAACGAGGAGGGCCGAATCATCCAGTGGGCAGAAAAGCCCAAGCCCCTCTCCCTTCTCAGGACGCTCAGAAGCAGGGACGATCCCGACAAGCCGTACCTGGCCTCGATGGGCATCTATGTCTTTAGCCTGCAGATGCTTCGACGCATACTCGATGAGTGTCCGGGATCGGACTTTGGGCACCACATTGTCCCTCACGCCATCACGCGCTACAAGGTGGGTGCGTTCACTTTCGAGGGGTTCTGGGCCGACATCGGCACGATCCGCGCCTTCTATGAAGTGAACCTGATGCTCACCCATCCTGAGCGGCCCTTCAGTTTCTACGAGGAGGGCTATCCGATCTACACCCACCCGCGTTTTCTGCCCCCCTCGCGAATCGATGACTGCCAGTTGACCAACGTCCTGGTCTCCGAGGGGTGCAGGCTCTGCAACGCCGTGGTCAAAGAGTCGGTGATCGGTGTGCGCAGCCGCGTTGACTGCGACGTCAAGGTCTCTCGGACCCTGATGATGGGTGCAGACTACTATGATTCTTCCGACCTGAGGGCCCCAAACGGCAGGCGCTACTCGATCCCGCTGGGTATTGGCCCGGGCTGCACGATCGAGGGCGCGATCTTGGACAAAAACGTGCGCATCGGCGCGAATGTCACCATCCGACCTCACGACCCAGGCGATGACGGCATCTACCCGCTTGGCTGTCCGCCTCGTGAAGCGCTGTACGTCATCCGCGATGGCGTTGTCGTCATTCCCAAGCACACCGAGATCCCGGACGGGATGGTGATTTGAGAATGCTGGAGATCTTGCCTTTTGGCCCGTCTTGCGATACAATGGCCGCCGACATCATTGGGAGAGGCTGTGTTCTATGCGCAAAGTGGTGAACCGGGTTGTCTGCTTGAGCCTATTGGCGCTGCTAATCGTGGGGGGATGGTCTTGCCGGCCGCCAGAAGTGGTCGTTGAAAAGCCGGTCACGCGGATCGTGACCCAGCTTTCCGAGCCCACCGTTGTCGTCACCGTCGAAAAGACAGTCATCGTTACCCAGCAGGAAACCGTGCAGATCGTGGTCACCTCAACGCCCACCCCGATCCCGGGAGGGGGCTTTGTCACGCGGACCACCTATGCGGATGCTGAAACGCTGAACCCCATTCTCGCTGCGGACGAAGGTTCGATGGCGTTCTGCGACCTCATGTACGAGGGACTGCTCACCGTCGATCCCTTCACGGGCGAGCTCGTCCCCAATTTCGCCGAAAGCTGGACCGTCTCCGAGGACGGCCTCACCTACACATTCGTCCTTCGCCAAGACCTCCAGTGGTCGGATGGACATCCGATCACCGCGGACGACATGCGCTTTAGCTATGCCTTGCTCTCCAGCGGCAAACTGGATACGCCCAACGTCAAGTACGCGGACAAGATCGACCGGATGGAAGTCCTGGACGAGCACCGTATTGCCGTCACCTTTGTGGAGGCGGACTGCTCGAACTTGGAGAACCTGCAGCTCGGCTGGCTGCCTATGCACGTCTTTACGGACGATGTCGATTCGTTCGATGCAGGTGAATTGGCCGTGCACGAGTTCAACAGCAGTCCGACCGCGTTCAGCGGGCCTTTTGTGCTGCGCGAGTGGGTCCGCGGAGATCACTGGGTGCAGGTCCGGAACGAGACGTACTGGCGTGGGACCCCACACCTGGATGGGATCGTCACCCGGGTGGTGAGCGGTCAGGCCGAGATGGTCGAGATGCTCAAAAGGGACGAGGTGGACCTCGGCGTAGGCTTTGATCCCCAGCACCTGGCCGAGCTGGAGCTCCAGCCCCATCTGCGGATATTCAAGTTCTTGGACGACGAGTATGACTTTATCGGCTTCCAATTGGGCGATCCCGAGGATCCGCAGCCTCGCCTGAACGATGATGGCACGCTGAACGAGGACCACGGCGAGCACCCGATCCTCAAGGACGCGCGAGTTCGACAGGCCATCGTGTATGCGCTGGATCGGGGTGAGCTCGTCGCCAGGGCCCGATTCGGCCAGGGAATCCCGCTGCATGCCAACGTCCTCCCTAGCGTGGGTTGGGCGTACAACACCGACCTGGAACCGCGTCCATACGACCTGACCAGGGCTGGCCAACTGCTCGATCAGGCAGGCTGGATGATGAACGAGGCGACTGGCCTCCGTGAACAGGGCGGCAAGCCGCTCAAGCTGCGCCTCCATACCAACGCCGGCAACGAGATCCGCGGTACGATGGGCGCACTCGTGCAGGCCCAACTCCGCAAGGTCGGGATCGAGGTCGAGTTGATCACGATGGAATGGTATGCGTTTCTGGACGTCCTGTTCGGCCAGACCTTTGACATGACCCTCGTCAGTTGGACCAACCTGGGCGTGAACCCGGACGACACGCGCCTTTGGAGCGCGGGGGGAGATGTCCCTGGCAGAGGGAGCAACTTTGTGTCCTACCACAACCCCGAGTTGGAGGCCAAGCTGGCGGGTGCCAAGGCCGCCCCGGGATGCGATCTGAGCCTGCGAACGGGGTTGTACCGGCAGATCCAAGCCCAGTTGTACGCCGACCAGCCGTATTGCTGGATCGACGTCCCGCGCAAGCTGCTGGCGATCAACGAGCGCGTCGGCGGTGTGAATCCAGGCCCGTGGAATGTGTGGCACAACGTCCACGAATGGTACATTGTGCAGTAGGGAAAAGATGCGGATGCGAACTCGAATCCTCTTTGCTGCCCTGGCCCTTGTTCTCATCGCTGCACTGCTGGGAGGGTGTGGCGGAGAGCCAGCCGGTGGCGGGGGGACGGAGCCCGCGGGAGGGGAGGGTGGTGCAGGCACCGACTTCCCAATCAAAGATCCCGCTCAGCCGTTCGCTGTGGGCGAAAAGGGCACGGTCACTCTGGTCAACGATCAGGCCTATGACATCCAGGTGCAGAGGGTAACCGGAGAACCGCTCTTTGTGCTGTCGATGAAAAAGAGCGCGGTGATCGACCCCAGCGTAGGCTTTGCGGTTCGGACGTTTGAGACCGGCGTGCCAGAGGAATTGGCGGACGAGTATGCTGCCGTGGGCGCCTACGCCCTAGAGATGCACGTCGTCGGGGAGACAGGGTACGGGTTTGCGCTCAGGCCCAAGCTCCAGGTCTACTTTGCCGACCCAGAGATAGAGGCCGCGCAAGCGAATGGGGCGGTGGGTGGTGGAGAAGGCAGCCTTGTGGTCCTGTACAAGGAACAGCGTTCCCCCAAGTGGGTCGCCCAGACAAGCGTAAGTGTGGACAAAGTGGCCAAGGTGGTGACCGTGAGCAACATTGCCGGCGCCGGCGCCTGGCGGCTCGCGGCAAAGAAGGCGCCCTGATCGCTCCGACCTCCAGCCCAAGCCAAAGGCACCGCCCCACTCTGTTCAGAGCAAGGCAGGTCAACCACTCGGTGGCTTACCGCCCTCGCATCATCGGATCGAGCGCGTCTCGCATCCCGTCTCCGATCAAGTACAGGCACAGCACGGTGGTCGTGATCAGCAGCCCCGGAAAGATGACCAGGTGCGGCCCCAGGGTAAAGTTGCTCTGTGCCTTGGTCAGCATATTCCCCCAGGTCGCCGTGGGCGGCTGTACGCCCAGCCCCAAAAAGCTGAGCGCGGTCTCGATAAGAATCAGCCCTCCAATGCTGGTCATGGTCATAATGATCACGATTGGGATCACGTTCGGCAGGACGTGGCGAAAGATGATCTTGCCTGTCGGCACGCCAAGTGCGCGGGCAGCCAGCACATAGTCCCGCTCCTTGACTGAGAACACCTCCCCACGGACCATGCGGCTGGTGCCCATCCAGCCGTTCAGGGCGATAAAGACGGACAGGACGTACCACTTGGGCTTGAACAGGAGGGTGACGATCAGCAGGAAGAGCAGGAAGGGGATCGAGGACATCGTGTTGATGAACCACATGATGGCGTCATCGACCCAACTGCCCAGGAACCCAGCCAGCGCGCCGAACAACACGCCGATGGTCATGGTCAAGAACGCACCGCTCAGGCCGATGGTGAGCGAGATGCGGCCTCCGTAGAGCAAGCGGGCCAACTGGTCCCGTCCAACCTCGTCCGTTCCCAGCCAGTGCTTCCTGCTGGGGGCCTGATAGGTCTCGAAAAGGTCGATCCGGTTGGGGTCGGTGCGCAGGACGTACCTGGCGATCAGGGGTGAGCCAAAGGAGAGCACAGCCAGGATCGTGAGCACGGTGAACGCGCTGATCGTGAGCTTGTCGTGGCGCAGGTGATGCCAGACCATATCCCAATACCCGAGCTCTTTGTGCTCGATATCCAGCTTTTCCTGCATTGCGCGTGCCCGGTCTCGCGCGCTCCGATCTCGATCCGATGCTGCTTCTGTATTTGCGAGCGGTTGTGCCATACCCTAAAGCCTTCTTTGGATCTCCAGAATAGGTCTGTGCCAGGCGTAGGCCGGCGATCTTGCCTGGGGGAATGCCCCTTGTCTCTGCTGTCGGATGCGCTAGCTCAAGCGGATGCGCGGGTCGAAAACGGCATAAAGAATGTCGGAAAGCAGATTGCCCAGGATCACGGCGATGGCCGTGATCACAAATCCGGCGAGCACCACTGGGTAGTCGCGCTTGAAATTGGCGTCGATAAACATCCGCCCCAGCCCGGGCCACGACCAGATCGTCTCCGTGATCACTGCACCGCCCAGCAGCCCGGTGATTTGTCGCCCCAGCATCGTGGCGATGGGGATCAGGGCGTTCCGCCCGGCGTGGAAAAAGGCCACCACGCGCTCGCTAAGGCCCTTGGCGCGCGCCGTCCGCACATAGTCCTGGTGGATCACCTCCAGGATCTCGGTGCGCATGTAGCGCGAGATGCCCGCAATGCCGCCCGTAGCCAACACCAGGGCGGGGGGCAGCAGATGCTTGAGGCGGTCGAAGACGTTGTACTTGAACTCGTTGTTCGGGGTGACGGTGTACATCCCCCCCATAGAGATGTGAGGGAGCCCCCACTGCTTGAACTTGACGGCAAAGATGAGGATCATCATCAGGCTGAGCCAAAAGCCGGGCACGGCGTTAAAGACCACTGCGATCACGCGCGAGATGTTGTCGAACACTCCGTTCTGCTTGAGCGCCGAGTAGACGCCAACGGGCAGCCCGACGGCGTAGCTGATCAGCAGGGCCGCGATGTTGAGTTGCACGGTAGCGGGCACCCGCTCCAGGATCATCTCCGTCGCCGGACGCTTTTGCAGATAGGACCGGCCAAAGTCCAGCCGCAGCACCCCGCGGGTGAGGGCCTTCTCGTCGATCTCTTCCCCGAACAGTTCCATCCAGTCGTTGCCAAACAACCAGATCATGTACTGGACGGCGATGGGCCGGTCCAGTCCCAACTGGCGACGCATCTTTTCCCTCGTCTCGGCCTTGATCTTGGGATCGAAGGTCATCTGCATCACCGGGTCGCCGGGTGCGAGCCTGATCACCACAAAGGTGATCAGGGTGATGCCAAGAAAGGTCGGGATCGCCTGCAGCAAGCGGCGGATCAAATACCGGGTCATATCCTTCTCCTGGTGCGCACGTTCACAAAGGCCATCGGGCCGGCCTCAAACCCAGCAGTCTGCGGGCCGACCCCAGGGTCCTTGAGTGTCAAAAACGCCGGGTTCCACCCTCAGCGCGCGGAAACCCGGGTCTTGCATGATGAAACGGGTGACGGTGCCCTCAGGGCACCGTCACCCGTTCGCTCAGCAAAGCTATTCGCTCTTGATGAACCACTCGTGGATGTTGTAGCCCGTGCTCCACGGCGCGGGGTTCACGTTGCCGACGCGCTTGTTGATGGCGGTGATCGCGCGGGTGGCGTACAGCCAGATGTAAGGCTGTTCGTCGTAAAAGATCTCCTGGATCTCTTTGTAGAGTTCGCCACGGTCCTCATAGGCGCACCCTTCCACCGTCTTGGCCTCGAGCTCCAACGGCTCATAGTCGGGGCGGTTGAACGAACAAAAGTTGAACCCGCCGCCCGGGACATCGTACTTGCGGAAGAAGAGCGTCTCGTTGTCCGGGTCTACGCCCGTCCAGCCGATGACGACCGCGTCAAAGGTCTGGCCCAGCAGGACATCCAGGTAGGCGTTCCACTCCATGGCCTCGATCTCGACCTCGATGCCCACGTCGCCCCACTGCTGCTGCACGATGGCGATGATGTTCTCGCGGGTCTCGTTGCCCGAGTTGGTCTTGAGGTTGAGCTTCATCGGCGTGCCGTCCTCGGTCGTGCCGCATCCCTGGCACTCGCGGATGCCCGTCTCCTCGTTCAGCACCCAGCCCGCCTCATCGAGCATCGCCCCTGCCTTTTCAGGATCGTAGTCCCGCGGCTCAAGCTCGTCGTTGTAGGCCCAGCCGTAGGTGGGGATGATGTGCGCCTGCAGCGGCGCGGCCTGGCCCATTTGTACCTTGTTGATGATCGAGGTGCGGTCGATGGCGTAGACCAGTGCCTGTCGCACCTCTTTCTTGCTCAGGATGGGGTGCGCGCCGTGCTCTGTGTTCTCCGAACCGTCCTCGTTCAGGCGCGGCTGCGGGTTCTCGGGATCGCCCTGCTGCAGCCCAATGAAGTCATAGGCGGTGCGGAAGAACTTGTAGATGTCCAGGTGCTCGACCTGTTCCATCTCCGTCAGGTACTTGGGGTCGAGGCTGATGATGTCCGCCTCGCCCGCCTTGGCCATCTCTTTCTCGACCGTGGCATTGGCCACGACCTTCCAGACGATGCCCTCCAGGTAGGGCGTGCCCTTCCAGTAATCGGGATTCCTCACCAGGGTGATGTGATCGTCCTTGACCCACTCTGTCAGCATAAAGGGGCCGCTAAAGACGGTCGGTTCCCAGTTGAACTCGTGATCGGCCAGGTCCGCGAACTGGAAATCCGGGTCGGACAGGAAGACGTGAGAAGGCAGCCAGGCCAAGCTCAGACTCTCAAAGTTGGTGCAGATCGGCTCCGAGTAGGTGACCTTGAGCGTATAGTCGTCGATCAGCTCGATGGTTTCCACGTACTCGACCATGTCCAGGCGCGGGCTCTCGGCCAGGACAGGGCTGCCCTCGTCGTCCACGGCCATCAGGGCGTCGAACATGAACTTGAAGTCGTTCGCGGTGATCGACTCACCGTCCGACCACTGCATGCCCTGCCGCACGTGGTAGGTCACGGTCTTGTTGCCGTCGGTGACGTCCCAGCTCTCGACCATGTTGGGGATCGTCTCGCCCGTCCAGGGGTCCGTCATGAATGGCGCGGAAAAGATATAGCCCGCGATCTCGCTCGAGGCGTTGTCGCTGGACAGCAACGAGCTGAGGATGTCGGCGTCGGCAAAGCTGGTCAGGTTGAGGAACCCACCCTCGGGGATGGGGGTCGGCGTCGGCGTGACCTCGACCTGGACCTCTTCCTTGACGATCTTGGTGACCTCGACCTCTTCCTTGACGATCTTGGTCACCTCTTTCTCGACCACCGAGGTGACCTCTTTCTCGACGATCACGGTCTGGGGCTGGCAGGCGGCCAGGACAAGCACGCTAACTAGGGCCAGAACGATCGCCAGGCTCCATTTCTTGTGCATCACTGTTCTCCTCCCGGGAAAACTAGGCTCAATGTCTTGTGGGTATCCCTTTGTACCGGGCGCGCAAGCCCGCCTCCGGGACGCGTTCGATCCGTATCTCGGTTGCCGCGGCACCTCCCTCGTCTATCCATTGCATTCATGGGGTTTGGGATCATGTACAACCAAAAACGACTCTCGTCCAACACGCCCCGGAGCATCGACGCTGCTGCAAGGCGTATCACTCGAGAGCAGACACCTGCGATCGCCCTTTGGCCGGGCGAAAGCCGAGGTGCGAAATTATACCACAACGGGACAGGGTTCGCAAAAAAACTAGCCCCCGATCAGGATGAGTGCTGTGCGCGAACGCCAGGGCACCGCCTGGTTCAGGCATGCGTGCTGTAGCGTCGCTCTGTAGCGCGACAGCTCATCGGGGGAGATCTGTCGCAGCAAGTGCTGGGCATAGGTCGGTCGCTCTCCACCGGGGTCGGTCGAGAACCATCTCTCCAGGAGCGCGGGGGTGACGAGGAGCTCTGTGACCTGCGTCTCGACCTCAGATGTGATCTGCCCACAGCCAGCGGCGCGAAACGCACTCTCGAGGTCGGCCAGGTCCCAGTTCACCCATCCATCGTCCGGGTTGTCATAGATCGCTTCCTCGGCGGCGGTGATCCGTCCCCCCAGGCTCTCTGGCAGGCCTGACAGATCGACCAGCGCGTAGATGCGTTGTGTGTGCTTGGGCAGGACCTGCGCCAGGCAGACGCGTCCCCCCGGAGCCAGCAGGTCGGCAAGCACGCTCGCGTCCCGGGCGCGATCGCCCGCCAGTCCGTGTGTGAAGGCATTGTGCCCGACGATGGCGTCAAAGCGGACCGCCGCGTCTCCGCAGGCAGCCAGCAGGTCCGGCAGTTGGGCGATCGTGCCAGCGAGGACCGTGGGGCGAGCGAGCTCGTCCAGCCTGCCTGCCTGCTGGCGCAGCGCACCCGCCGCATCCTCGTCAGGGGCCAGCGCCCACACCCCACCCTCTGGCACGCGGCGGATCGACTCCCACGTGAGGAGCCCCGTCCCGGCGTGGATGTCCAGCACGAGGTGGTGGCGCTCCAGCCCGACCCTGTCGAGCACCCAATCCCGACGGCGGCCCAGGTGTTCGCCGACGTTCCCGATGGCGCGCTGGAGCCACCGGTCGCGGTCGCGGTCCGTAGGCGAGTAGGTGAGCACCTCGGGCGGGGCAACGTGAGTCCCCTCGACCATGGCCGCCAGTTGTGCCTCGCGGCGGCGGGTCACCCGGTCGCGGATCTGCCTCTCGTATCCCTGGTCGGAGGGCTGGTAAAAGACCTTGCCCTGCAGCGTAGTGGGCAGGTACTGCTGCGCGACCCAGTGATCGCGGTAGGCGTGAGGGTAGAGATACCCCTCGCCGTGACCGAACCCCTCCTTATCCCGGCTGCCATCGCGCAGGTGGGTGGGCACCTCTCCCTCTTGCTCACGCTCGACCGTCGAAAGGGCATCAAAGAGCCCCATCGCCGAGTTGGACTTGGGCGCGGTCGCCAGGTAGAGGGTAGCCTGCGAGAGGGGGAACCGGCCCTCGGGCAGGCCGATGCGGTCGAATGTCTCGGCACAGGCGTGGACCACACCCATGGCGCTGGGATCCGCCAGCCCGACATCTTCGCCGGCAAAGATGAGCATACGGCGAAAGATGAAACGCGGGTCCTCGCCCGCGTAGACCATCTTGGCCAGCCAGTACAATGCCGCGTCGGGGTCGGAACCGCGCAAGCTCTTGATAAAGGCCGAGATGGTATCATAGTGCGCGTCGCCATCCTTGTCATAGAGCACCGCCCGCCGCTGGATGGACTCTTCGGCCACAGAAGAATCGATGACGATCACGCCCTCTCTGTTGGGGGGCGTGGTCTCCACGGCGAGCTCTAGGGCGTTGAGCACCCCACGCGCGTCGCCGTTGGCCACGTTGACCAGGTGATCCAGGGCATCGGGATGGAGTTCGACCTTGAGCTGGCCATAGCCGCGCTCTGGATCCCGAATGGCCTGCAGGGCGATCTGGCGCAGGTTGTCCTCGGTGAGGGATTTGAGCTGAAAGATTCGGCTGCGGCTGACGAGGGGGCGATTGACCGAAAAGTAGGGATTCTCTGTCGTCGCGCCAATCAGGATCACGGTGCCGTTTTCGACCCAGGGCAGGAGCGCGTCCTGTTGTGCCTTGTTCCAGCGATGGACCTCGTCCACAAAGAGGATCGTACGCCGCTGGTACATCCCGCGGTACTCCTGCGCCGTCTGGATCGCCTCGCGGATGTCCTTGACACCGGCAAGCACGGCATTGATGGTGATGAAATGGCTCTGTGTGGTCCGGGCGATGACCATCGCCAGGGTGGTCTTGCCGGTGCCGGGCGGCCCATAGAAGATGAGTGAAGAAAGCTGGTCCGCCTGGATGGCGCGCCGCAGCAGACGTCCAGGCCCGATGATGTGCTCCTGCCCTGCGTATTCATCCAGCGTGTGGGGCCGCATTCGGGCCGCCAGTGGCGCTTCCCGATCGATCTGTTCCTGGAGAGAGTGCTCAAACAGGTCTCTTGTGCTCATCGCTCCCTGCGACCAGCGTCCGATCCAATCATCTCCTGGACCACGCGCCGCTCCTCCTCTTCAGACGAGATCTCCCGATCCAGGCGGGCGTCCCGCAAGGCGCTCAGTATGCGACCAAACACGGGGCCCGGCGTCAGCCCCATCGCCTTGAGGTCGTTGCCGGTGAGCGACGGTTTGACGTGCCGGTAGGTCTGCCAGTAGTGCGAGAGATGCTCGCGAACTCTGCCCGATTCGGTGGCGACCCAGGCCACAAGGATGGCGGGGCCAGAGTAGGGCTCCAGGAGGCGAACGACCTTGCTTGGAGGCAGCTCTGCGACCTGCAGGGAGGCCAGCACGTCACGCAGCGATGCGACCTCTTCCAGCAGCCGCGCGTCATCGGAGACAAGCCTGATCTGTGTGATCAGGTCGTCCAGCTCGGGCCGGATCAAGCGGTAGGAGAGCAAGGCCATGTAGAGCTGGGGGGCGTTGTTGACCGGAAGGGGCATCCCGTGCAAAGTGTCGTGCTCTTCCAGGACGATGGACGGTTGCCAGCTCTGCTCGTACCACTGGGACATCACCTGGCGCAGCATCCGGAACTTGTCTTGGAGCCAGCCATCGCAGCGCAGGCCGGGATGGATCTGGTGCAGAATGCCCAGCTCTTGCATGCGCGCCAGTCCGGATTCGGGCTCCTGTTCCTGAAACAGCAAGTACAGCTCGTGACGGATCCGCTCCCCACTCACGCGAGGCAGCAGCCCCAGCGCGTTGGCGATCAACTCCCGCGTGCGTGGCTCGATCTGGAAGCCCAGTCGCTGTTCGAGGCGGACTGCCCTCAAGATCCGCGTCGGATCTTCGACAAGGCTCAACGAGTGCAGTACCCGGATCAGGCCGTTGCGCAGGTCTTGTTCTCCCTCATAAAAGTCAAGCAGCTCGCCATAGTGGTCGCGATCTAGGCGGATCGCCAGGGTGTTGATGGCAAAGTCGCGGCGGTGCAGGTCGTGCTTGATCGATGATCTCTCGACCTGGGGCAGCGCCGTAGGATAGGGGTAGAACTCGCGGCGTGCGGATACCAGGTCCAGCGACTCGCCCCCCTGCAAGATCCACTTGGCGGTGCCGAATGGGGCATGCGATCGTACGCGACCGCCGTTCTCCTCGGCCAACCGCCTGGCCAGGGCGATGGCGTCCCCTTCTACGACCAGGTCGATGTCGAGGTTCTCCCGCCCCAGGAGCAGGTCGCGCACAAACCCACCGACGATGTACAGCGCATAGCCCAGCGATCGAGCGCACTCGGCGGCCTGCCACAGCAGGTCCAGCTTGTCCTTGCTGATCATCTGGGCGAGCTTGTCCGAGATCTCTTCGCGGCGGGATCGGCGGTCTCTACGTTCAGGGGTGGACAAGAGCAGGTTGATGAGGTCGGTGCGCGTCACGATGCCCAGGATTTGCCCGCTGTCCGAAACCACCGGCACTTGCCCCACGCCGTGCTCGATCATCACCTGCTGCAGGGTCTCGATCGCGTCATCGGGATGTACGGCGATCGGCCCCTTGGTCATATACATCGAGATGGGGGCATTGGCCAGTCCCAGCCGCATCGCGCGATCGATCTCGCGTCGCGTGAGCATGCCCACGACCAGTCCATTCTCGAGTACGGGGAATCCCTCATGCCCATAGCGCCGCATCTGCTCTGCGGCTTCGGCGACCGTGGTGGTCGGGCTGACTGTACGCACGCCAAAAGACATGATCTGGCGCACGGTGATTGCCGGTCGAACGTGTTCTGCCAGCAGGGCCAGCAGCCGGGACTTGGCTTCCTGCAGATCCATTCCCCGGATCAGTGCCGCCGATGCCCGGCTGTGCCCTCCACCGCCGAGCCCAGAGGCGATCCTGGACACATCGATCGCGTCGCTGGTCGAGCGAGCGATCAGTTGGACCTGGTCGCTGAACTGGACCAGCAAAAAGAGGGCAACCGGATCCAGTACGTCGCGCAGCTTGTGCGCCAGCACGGAGACCTCTTCGACGTAGCGCGGAAACGAGATCGCTACCACGACGACGGACTGCCCGGCAAAGGTGAGGGTTTCAGCGTTCTCCAAGAACAGGTCATACAGCTTGCGCTGATCGTTCGTCAGCGGATAGTGCAGGAAATCGTTGGCGATATCCAGCCTGGCCCCTTGTTCCAGCAGCCAGGCCGCGCAGCGCACATCGCGCGGGGTCGTGGTGTGGTAGGAGAGCGATCCGGTGTCCTCATAGATCCCCAGCAGAAAGAGCGTGGCCTCGATTGGGGAAGCAGGGTATCGGTGCTCGATGATCTGCTCGACCAGGAGCGTCGTGACCGCGCCCACCGTCTCTCCGCTGTAGGCCCAACCGGGTGGCAGTTCGCGAGACAGAGGGTGGTGATCGATGATCTGCACTTGCAGGTCCTGCTCCATGCGCCTGATGGTGACCATAGCCTGGGTGTCTACCAGGATCACCCGCGAGATATAGTCTCGGGGCAGGTCATCGACCTGGACCATAGGGAGGTCTTCATCGTACAGGGTGAGAAAGTGGCGCACGTTCCGGTTCACGTGCCGGGGCAGCACCGGGATCGTCTTGGGATAGAGTTTTGCCGCGCCCAGCAGCGCGGACACGGCGTCAAAGTCCGCGTTCTCGTGGGTCAGGGCAATGGTCATCGTTCTGACCGGCACGATGCGCTCTCCCTTACTTGACGACCGGGCTCTGGTGCCCGGTCGTCAAGTCACATCCTTCTATTTGGCGCCGCGGTGCTGTATGGTTTCTCCATCGACGTCGGCCCACGCCGGGGAATAGGACCCCTCGGTGTGCCCCGGCTCTTGGGGAAGGTCGTTCCGTCGCCGGTTCTAGGTCAGCGGCTGCTCGGCAGGTTCCTGCTCCGCAGCGGCCTCCTCGAACATCACCTGGTCGGCCGGTCGAAAGACCATCTCGTCCTCCTCGATATCGGCGACGATGAGGCTCGTCTGCAGCTCGCCGCTGAGCAGCTTGATCGAGAGCGGGTTCTCGATGTAGCGCTGCAGAGCCCGGCGCAGCGGTCGCGCCCCGAACTGGGGGTCGTAACCCTTGTCCGCCAGCCATTCGCGGGCCGCATCTGTCAGCGTGATCTGCGCTCCTTGTTCGTGCAGTCGCCCGCCGACCTCTTTCATCTGCATATCCACGATCTGCAGCATGTGTTCCGCGGTCAGGTTGTGGAAGATGATCACCTCGTCAAGACGGTTCAAGAACTCGGGCCGAAACGTCCGCTTGAGCTTGTTGCTGATCTCTTTGCGCAGCAAGTCCTCGGTGTCCGTCGCGCTTTCATCGGGACGAACGAATCCCAGGGTGCCTCCCGTGGGCGCGAAACTTGTGCCGATGTTCGAGGTCATGATCAGGACCGTGTTCCGAAAGTCCACGACGTGTCCCTGACCGTCGGTCAACCGCCCTTCCTCCAAGATCTGCAGCAGCGAGTTCCAGACATCGGGATGAGCTTTTTCGATCTCGTCAAACAGGACGACCTGGTACGGACGGCGGCGCACGGCCTCGGTGAGCTGTCCACCTTCCTCGTAACCGACGTAACCTGGCGGCGCTCCCGACAGCCTGGATACGGTGTGCCGTTCCTGGTAGTCGCTCATATCGATGGTCAGCAGGGCCTCGTCGTCGCCAAACATGAATTCGGCGAGCACCTTGGCCATCTCCGTCTTGCCCACTCCAGAGGATCCGAGAAAGATAAAGCTGCCGATGGGACGACGCGGGTCCTTGAGACCCGATCGTGCACGCCGAATGGCGTTCGACACGGCCTGGATCCCCTCGTCCTGACCCACGATCCGCTCGCGCAGCCGGTCTTCCATGTGCAGCAGTTTCTCGGCCTCTGTCTCGAGCATGCTGGAAACGGGGATTCCCGTCCAGGTCTGGATGACCTCGGCGATGTCGGCCTTTTCCACGTATTCGTCCAGGTTCATCTCCATCTGCCACGCATCGCGCTCGCTGGCGAACTCATCCTCAAGCTGGAGCCTCTGGCTCTTGAACTCGGCCGCGCGTGCATAGTCGCGGTCCGCTCCTGCGGCCTGTTCCTCGGTCGCCAGACGCTGGAGCTCCTTTTTCTTTTCCTTGAGGTCCGGTGGCATCTCATAGATAGCGATGCGCAGCTTGGCAGCGGCTTCGTCGATCAGGTCGATCGCCTTGTCAGGCAGGCGGCGACCGGTGACATAGCGGTGCGAGAGTTGGGCGGCAGAGACCAATGCCTCGTCTGTGAAGCGCACCTTGTGGTGTGCTTCGTAGCGATCGCGCAGGCCCCGCAGCATCTGGATCGCCTCTTCCACACTGGGTTCACCCACGTACACCGGCGCAAACCGGCGCTCCAGGGCAGAGTCCTTTTCGATGTATTTGCGGTATTCGTCCAGCGTAGTCGCCCCGACGCACTGCAGCTCACCACGAGCCAGGGCCGGCTTGAGCATGTTGCCGGCATCCAGCGCACCGCTGGCCGAACCCGCGCCGACCACAGTGTGGATTTCGTCGATGAACAGGATAATCTCGCCCTGAGACTGCTGGATCTCTTCGATCGTCCCCTTGAGCCGTTCCTCAAAGTCTCCCCGGAAGCGAGATCCCGCGACCATGCTTCCCAGGTCCAACTGCACGACCCTTTTGCCGCTCAAGATCTCGGGCACGTCCTCGGTGGCGATCTTTTGTGCCAGACCCTCGACGATCGCCGTCTTGCCGACGCCTGCCTCGCCAATCAGCACAGGGTTGTTCTTGGTTCGGCGGCTAAGCACCTGGATGACACGCAAGATCTCCGTGTCGCGCCCGATCACGGGATCCAGTTTCCCCTCGCGGGCAAACTGGGTGAGATCGCGACTGTACTTTTCCAGGGTGCGGAACTGCGTCTCTGCACGCGGGGTGGTGATCCGCTTTCCGCCGCGTATCTCTTCGATCGCGTCATAGATGCGCTGCTTTGTGACCCCGTTATCACGCAAGAGCCGGTCGGTCGGCGTCCCGCGCTCGCTGGCGATCGCCAGAAAGATGTGCTCGGTCGAGATGTACTCGTCTTTCAGATCGCTGGCTTCCTTGTTGGCCCGGTCGAACACCCGCTTGACGCGCGGTGTGATGAACATCTGCCCGGCGCCGCCGCCATAGATCGCTGCCTTGGGGCTGACCCGCAAGATCTCGTCTATCCGTCTCTTGATCATCTCGATGTCTGCGCCGAGTTTGTCCATCATCTGCGAGACCACGCCGTCTGGTTGCTCCAGCAGCGCCAGAAGCAGGTGCTCTACGTCGATCTGGTTGTGACTGTAGCGCAGCAGTATCTCCTGAGCGCGCATCGCGGCATCCTGGGCGCGCTCTGTGAATCGATCATATCGCATAAC
The DNA here is from genome assembly GCA_016783145.1 of Anaerolineae bacterium. Taxonomy (GTDB): domain Bacteria; phylum Chloroflexota; class Anaerolineae; order JAFGEY01; family JAFGEY01; genus BS750m-G44. The sequence goes on along the minus strand of JADHXD010000039.1, from coordinate 17,547 downwards.
CATCTATCTTACCTCAGGTTAAACCTTTCTGACATGCCCAGCAGCCGGTGCTTCGCTGGGTCCATTCGGCACGAACCGTCGATTGCCCGTTCAAAGCCGATCGCGTTCCTTTCGGTTGAATTATACTCTACTTCTCTCACGGTGACAAGAGACAGGGGTATGGTCTTGTGCGGGTATAGTGTACCACGCTTTTGTTAGATCAGCATTAGACAAACGTTAGAGGAGTATTAGATGTGGATAGGGCAGGGTCGTTTGAACTTGCCCGTGACGATGAACGGTGTTATACTCACCACGCCAAGAAACAAGGACACCGTGATGCGAACGCACGTCTTTGTTCTCGATGCCCCTTCATCGCACCCGGTCAATCGCTTTCATCTTGTCGAGGAGATCATGATATGACCCGCATCTCTCTGCCCCCCGATCGTTACTTTGATCCCAATCCCGATCAGAAGAGGATCGCGATGGAGCTCTATCTCTCCGTCGCTGAGGCTCCGGTCGTCAGCCCACACGGCCACGTCGATCCCCGGCTCTTTGCCGACCCCGATGCTAGTTTCGGCACGCCCGCCGACCTGCTGATCATCCCCGACCACTATGTGTTCCGCATGCTCTACTCGCAGGGCGTCCGGCTGGAGGACGTGGGGGTCCCCCGCGTGGATGGCGGTCTCGTAGAGCAGGATCATCGCAAGATCTGGCAGATCTTTGCCGAGAATTACCATCTTTTTCGGGGCACGCCGAGTGGGATGTGGCTCAATCACGAGCTGCACGACGTGTTCGGTGTCACGGAAAAGCTGAATGGCGAGAACGCGCAGGCTGTCTATGACCACATCGCCGCCTTGCTTGCGACGCCCGAGTACCGGCCCCGTGCTTTGTTCAAGCGGTTCAACATCGAGGTCATGTGTACGACCGATACCGCGACCGACCCGCTGATCCACCACCAGCAGATCAGAGAATCCGGGTGGGACGGTGACATCCGGCCTACGTTTCGTCCCGACGCCGTGGTCAATATTCTCACCGAGGGATGGAGCGAGAACATCGAGAACTTGAGCCAGGTATCGAGCGTCGACGTTCATTCCTATGCGACCTTTGTCCAGGCTCTCGAGAACCGCCGCGCCTTTTTCAAGTCGATGGGGGCCAAGGCGACCGACCACGCAGCCCTGACGCCTTACACGGTCGAGCTGACGCCGGCTGAAGCGGAAGCCATCTTTGTGCGCGCGCTTCGCGGGCAGGCAACTGCCGAGGATGAGACTCGCTTCACGGCGCACATGATCGTGGAGAGTGCCCGGATGAGCATCGAGGACGGGCTGGTCATGCAGTTCCACAGCGGCTCCTATCGAAACCACAACCAGCTCCTCTTTGAGCGTTTTGGGTGGGACAAGGGAGCCGACATCCCTGTTGCGAGCGAGTTCACCCGCAATATGCGCCCTCTCTTGAACCGCTATGGCAACGACCCACGCCTGACGCTGATCCTTTTCACGCTGGACGAGACGACTTATTCGCGCGAGTTGGCACCTTTGGCCGGGCACTACCCGGCGATCAAGCTGGGACCCGCCTGGTGGTTTCACGACAGCCTGAACGGGATGATGCGCTACCGCCGCCAGATCTGCGAGACCGCCGGGCTGTGCAACACGGTCGGGTTCAACGACGATACGCGCGCCTATCCATCCATCCCTGCCCGACACGACCTGTCGCGGCGCGTGGACGCCAACTGGATCGCCGGCATGGTGGTCCGCGGGGTGGTCGATATGGAAGACGCCCGCGAGATGATCGTGGACTGTGCCTACCGGCTCGCGATAAAGGCCTACAGATTGTTGACGCCATAGGGTGGATATGCTATAATCTCCCGTCGTGCAACGAGACATCCAGAGACCCAAGCGCCCGGAAGAACCGTTCTGTATCCTGGACTACCACGAACGGTACTGCAACGAGGAATTGATCAAGTACCTGTCCTACCGGCCCGGACTGACCGTGCTGGACTGCCGGTGCGGGGATGGGGTGCTGCTTGAGCAACTGGAGGGCCGGACCGGAGCCGCGTGGGGAGTGGACGCGCCCTTGGAAAAGCTGCGTTGTGCGTGGCCACCGGGGCAAGTCTCTGCTGCCGCCAGCGACCGCCTGCCCTTCGCCAGCGGCGTGTTTGATGCCGTGATCGGGCGCGAGGTCTTGTGCTCCGCGGATGACGCGGTGCGCGTCCTGACAGAGTGTGCTCGTGTGCTGCGTCCTGGCGGGCAACTGGTCCTGTGGGAACGCAGACGCCCGTCCGGCAGGATGGCGCACAGGGACGTGGAGCACATCACGTGTGCGGCAGGGCTCGTGCCCATCTGGCGAGAGCCATTTGATTACCTGGCCTATCCTGTGGCCGTTCTAGCCAGCAAGATGCCCTTGCTGGCGTGTTCGTATCTTGGCTTGACGCTGCTCAAGGCTGTGTTTGCCCTGGATAGCCTGCTGGTCCGCGTACTGGGGTGCCGGGACTGGAGTTGGCACCTGATCGTTGTCGCAGAGAGAAGGGTGGAGAGCTGATGACGGCGCATCCGACCATCGACCTTTCGATCGTCCTTCCGGTCTACAACGAAGGGCGCAACCTGGCTCCGCTGCATCACGAGCTGACCGACGCGCTGGGGCCGCTCGGCTGCGCGTACGAGATCATCGCCGTGGATGACGGCAGCAGCGACGGATCTCTGGACGTGCTCAAGTCACTGGCGGAGGGCGATCCGCACGTGCGCGTCATCGAATTCCGCCGGAATTTCGGGCAGTCTGCGTGCATGCAGGCCGGGCTGGATCACGCCCGCGGTGCGGTGGTGGTGACGATGGACTCGGACGGGCAGAACGATCCTGCTGACATCCCTGCCTTGCTCGTCGAGATGGAGCGAGGGGACTTTGACCTGGTCGGCGGCTGGCGTCAAGACCGCAAGGAGCCCTTTCTGACGCGGCGGCTGCCCTCGATGATCGCAAACGCGCTGATCGGGCGCACCTCTCGCGTCCCGCTGCACGATCGGGGCTGTTCTCTGCGGGCGTATCGTTCCGAGCTGGCCAAGCAGATCCGGCTCTACGGCGAGATGCATCGCTTTATCCCCGAGCTGGCAAGCCAGGTGGGCGCCCGGATGTCGGAGGTGCCGGTAAACGACCGTGCGCGCCGCTTCGGTCGCTCCAAGTATGGCCTGTCCCGCGTGCCGCGGGTGCTGCTCGACCTCTTGACCGTGGTGTTTCTGGGTGGATACCGGACTCGCCCGATGCAGTTCTTTGGGCTGTTCGGGATAGCCAGCGGCGGCATGGGCATCTTGATCGGCCTGTACCTGGTCGTGGCCAAAGTAGTCACCGGGATCTGGAAAGGCGCAGAGGCGTTTCGAGCCTATCGCGTCGGCACCAGTCCCTGGTTGATGCTTTCCGTCCTCCTGACCGTCCTGGGTGTGCAGTTCTTTATGATGGGCCTGCTCGGCGAACTGGTCACGCGCACCTACCACGAGGCACAGGGAAAGCGGATCTATGCCGTTCGGCGGATCGTGGAGCACCGAAAAGCGGATGAGACCGATGGCTAGAGTATTGATTTTCGGGATCGACGGCGCCACGTTCGACCTGGTACGCCCCTGGGCGGAGCAGGGCAAGCTGCCGACCCTGCACCGCCTGATGCAGGAAGGGGCATGGGGGCCCCTGGAATCGACCACTCCGCCGATGACCTCCCCCGCATGGCCCTCCTTTGCCACGGGCAAGTATCCCGGCAAGCACGGCGTGTTCGATTTCGTGACCGCTCGTCAGGGCGAGTTCACGGTGGTCAACGCTACGACGGTGGATGCCCTGACGCTGTGGGATATTCTGTCTGCGCACGGCAGGCACGTCGGGGTGATGAACGTGCCCGTCACCTACCCGCCGCACGCGGTGAACGGTTTTCTGATCAGCGGGCTGCTCTCCCCAACCACGGCCCAGGTCACGTATCCTCCCGACCTGCTCAAGCCGTACGAGAGTGAGCTGGGCAGGTACCGGGTGATGCCCGCGGTGCAGCACAAGGCTGGCAACGAGGAGACGCTCATTCGCAGCCTGGAATCACTCGTGGACACGCGCACGCGGTTCGCCGACCGGCTGATGCGGGACCATCCCTGGGACTTTATGATGGTTCACTTTTTGGCCACGGACTTGGCGCAGCACGCTCTGTGGCGACATATGGACCCGGCTCATCCCCAGTATGAGCCGGACAATCCGTTCAAGGACGCGATCCTGTGCATCTATCAGCGCGTCGATCGGGCGATGGGCAAGCTGTTGAGCCACGCGGATCGGGATACGACCGTGTTCGTAATGTCTGACCACGGTTTTGGGCCCCTGCACGGGGTCGTCAATCTGAACCTGCTCTTCCTGCAGGAGGGATTGCTGTATCTCAAGCGAGACCCGCTTACCCAGCTTCGGGCACTGCTGTTCCGGTGGGGGCTGACACCAGGGAATGTGTATGACTGGCTCGTCCGCCTAAACCTGCAGAACATCACTCGCCGCGTGTCCATATCGACTCGGAACAGCGTGATCGGCAAGTTCCTCTCCTTTGACGACGTGGACTGGAGCCGGACGACCGCGTATTCGATGGGTCATATCGGCCAGATCTTTGTCAACCTCAAAGGACGCGAGCCACACGGCATCGTTGAGCGAGGCGTGGAGTATGAGCGCGCCAGGGAACGCGTGATCGAGACCCTGCAGACGCTGACCACGCCCGACGGACGGCCGCTCCTGGATCGGGTGATCCGCAAAGAAGAGATCACTGCCGGGCGGCACGCGGACGAGGGCCCCGACCTGCACCTGGTGATGGACGGTTACCGCCACATCTCGTTTCCCCTCTTTGCCACGGATGGGAACCTGTTCAGCAAGCAGATCCGCGGCGACTCGGGTTGCCATCGCCCACACGGGATCCTGATCGCCTGCGGGCCGCACGTCCGCCCCGGCGTGCAAGTGGAGGACGCGCGCATCGTCGACCTGGCGCCGACCACGTTGCACCTGATGGGGCATTCCATCCCCGGCGACATGGATGGGCACGTGCTGACCCACATGCTGACGCCCGATTTCGTCGAGGCTCATCCCGTGCGTGTAGAGGCTACCGAGAGCTGCGAAGACCAGGATGCACTTTTCCTCTCCAAACAGGAAGAAGCCGAGCTCAGGTTTCGACTGAAAGGATTGGGATATCTTGGATGAGCCAGGCGCCCAGGAACGAAATCCCTCGGCGGGCATCGCTCTCCTACCAACCTCGCTTGCCGTCTTTGTACTGGCCCTGATCCCGCGCCTGACGCCGGTCTGGCAGGGATTCATCACCGCCGACGAGCCATTCTGGGTGTTCAGTTCGATCCGCTTTGTGCGAGCGCTGCAGGCGCATCGCTGGGCCGACACGTTCCAGATCGGGCATCCCGGTGTGACCACGATGTGGGTGGGAGCGTTGGGCCTCTGGTGGCAGCAATGGCGGGAGGCGGCCACCACGGCCAGGCACCTGGCGTGGATCGAGCGCGTGCCCTGGATCGCACCTGAGAATGCCCAGTTGTTCCCTCATCTGGCTCCGTTTCTGCCTCCCGCTCGCGTGGTGATGGCTGTTCTCACCTCTTTGGGTGTGGTGGGCGCTTTTGCGCTGGCTTGCCGGCTTTGGGATCGCCGGGTAGCGTTGGCCGGGGCTGTCCTGCTGGCCCTGGATCCCTTTGTCATTGGCCTGTCGGGGTTGTTGCACGTCGATGCCCTGGCAGCGACCTTTATGACGCTTGGCCTGTTAGCCTGGCTGCTCGCCCTCCAGCGGGTCGCTCACTCCTCTCAAGCGCTCCCCAAACGAGGACGGGCGTCCCGGATCTCTGACCTGAAGGGCGGCCTGTTGGCCTTTCTGTCGGGCCTATGCGTAGGGCTCGGTGTCCTCTCCAAGTCCCTGTCCGCTTTCGTGCCTGCCGTCCTGGGAGCAGCCGCTGTCCTGCACCTTGTTCTCGTCCCTGCGTCGCGGGCACGGATGAGGTACATAGCCTTGCTGGGCGCGATATGGGTGCTCGGGGGGGCCGCCGCAGTGTTTGGCGCTTTTCCGGGGATGTGGGTGGACCCGGTCGGTATGACACAGCGCATTTACGGACTGGCCAGCCGGTATGGGGAGGCGTCTCACAGGATCACCTTCTTCCGCGGGGTCGGGGGTGGCGACCCTGGCGTGTCCTTTTACCCGACGGTGGTTCTCTACCGCCTGACCCCCATCACCCTGGTGGGGCTGGCCCTGTCGCTCTTTCCCCTCCTGGCGGGATGGCGATCCGCCAGCGCAAACCGAGGACGCGTGACCCTGGCTTCGCTGTGGATTATGGTCGTGGGGTTCACGGCCACGATCACCCTCCCCGCGAAAAAGATCGACCGCTACCTGCTGCCCGTTTTCCCTGCCCTCGACTTGTTGGCGGCGGTCGGGTGGATGCACGCGGCCCGCTGGTTCTATGCGCGCCTGCGTCCACGGCGGCTATCCCAGGGGGAGGGAAGCGCTGCGCAGGGACCGAAGCGGTCGGTTCCATCCGGGGTGTATGCGATGGTCCTGGTCATCCTGTTGGTTGCCCAGGGGGCGATGATCCTGGCTGGCTGGCCCTACTACCTGGACGTGTACAACCCCGCGGCCGGGGGCATGCGGGGGGCCTTGCACACGCTCCCTGTCGGCTGGGGGGAGGGATTGGAGAGGGTTGCCGAGTATCTGAACCGCCAGCCTGACGCTGCCAAGCGGGTCATTGCCGGGAGCAGTCCGGTTACCCTGGGGCCGCTGTTCGCAGGCGAGGTGCTGAGCCTGGACGAATCCTCGCGGCTGTTGGCAGACTATGTGCTGATCACCGCCTTGGACCGGCAGATCTATCCGGAACGGGCAGCGGACCTCGTTTCCTCCAGCCAACTGGCCCACACGGTACGCGCTGGCGGCAGTGAGATCCTCTGGCTGTACGAGACGCAGCACCTCGCGGAAGCCGAACACCTTGCCCGTTACGCCGCACCGGGAGATATCGTCGTCAGTGACGCACCCTCTCCCTATGCTCGTTGGGCCTCGGGGAGGGAGATCGAGCTCCTGGACGATGCCGATGAAGCACAGGTGGTCGAGCTGCTGAACGCGTGGAGCGCCACGCACTCGAGGCTGTGGTACCTGGCGTATCCGGCGGCCTCACCGCTTGCGTCGGCGATCGTCCGGCGGCAGTTGGATGCGCATGCGGTTCGGTTGGATCACATCGATCTCGACTATGTGACGGCCACGCTGTATATCCTGCCCAAAGAGCCCGCGTTCGTTCTCAGTGAGGATCCCTTTCGGCCCGCTCGCTTTGGAGGGCAGTTGGCGGTCGTCGCGGGGATGCTCTTGCATCAGCCAGTGACGGGGTCCAGCGGGGTGCAGTTTCGCCTACGGTGGCGGGCAACGGCAGCACCGGAAGCCAACTACATGCCCTTTGCCCACCTGGTCGATCAGGCAGGACATCTGCGCACGGCGGGGCGCGGTGATGAGCTCTTGGTGGACGAGCGGTTCTGGCCCACTTTGTTCTGGCTGCCTGGAGAGGGTGTGGAGCTCGGCTATGGGCTGGGCATTCCCTCAGGTTTGCCGCCGGGCCGCTATTGGATCGTCATCGGTCTCACGGATGTGGGGACCGGGAGGTGGATACCCGTCCTGGACGAGGGTGGGGCGATGACGGGGACAACAGCTCCGGTCTTGCCTGTTGACGTTTTCCCGGACGAGAGGATGCCAGGCCCAGAGGCGCTCAAGCTGCCGAACGCGGTGGATGCTGCCTGGGACGACCGCGTCCGTCTGCTGAGCTACGATCACCGGCGCGAGTCCAGCGTAGGGAAAACGATCTATGTCGAGTTGGGCTGGATTGCACTGGCGACGATGGACGAGGACTACTTGGTGCGCCTCACCCTCAACTCCGAGGACGGCGAGGTGGCGCACGTTCAGACGTACGCCCTGAGCACGTACCCAACGTCCTCCTGGCGCGCGGGTGAGCTGATCCACGAGATCTATGATCTCAAGGTGCCCGCCGAGTTGGGTGCTGGCAGCTATACCCTGGCGGCACAGGTTCTGGTCCCCTCCGTCTCTGGGAACTCTGAGGAGGGAGAAAGCGTCCCCCTTGGCGATCCGGCGGCGCTGGGATCACTTGCCGTCGCGGTCGAGGAGCGGCTTTTCGAGCTGCCGCAGCGCCCGCAGTTCCCGCTCGAGCTGCGCCTGGGAAGCAGTATTGCCTTGCTGGGATATGACCTTCCACAGCCGGCGATCGAAGCTGGTGGTGAGGTCTCCCTGATCCTGTACTGGCGCTGTGAGGCGCCTATCGAGGAGAGCTATGCGGTCTTTGCGCATCTGCTGGATGCCGGCGAACAAGTGCGAGGGCAGCGCGATCGGGTTCCGCTCAACGGGCGCGCGCCGACCAGCGGCTGGGTGCCGGGCCAGATCGTGGTGGACGAGCTTACCATCCCGGTTGCCGCTTCGGTGGAGCCGGGCACCCTTCGCATCGAGGTGGGGATGTACGACCCGCGGGACATGGCCCGCCTGCCCATATTCGACGGCAACGACGACCGCCTGCCGGGGGACAGGGTGCTTCTGTCTCCAGAGGTGAACGTGTCCGACTAGGGCAGTCCCCTTCCTGGCGACTTGCCCTGCGGGCGCGACAGCGCAGAGTTTGCACGGAGAGGAATGGCCGTGGCATCGTACCTGACCGTGGTCATGCCGGCATACAACGAAGAGCCGGACCTGCTTGCCAACACCGCGCTGCTGATCGGCAAGTTGCGCGAGCTGGCGGTGGACTATGAACTGCTGATCGTGGACGATGGCAGCAGGGATGCCACCGCGGGGCTTGCCGATGGGCTGGCTGAGGGCAGCGAGCGTGTCCGCGTCCTCCACCACGCGGAGAACATGGGGATCGGGCAGGCGCTGCACACCGGCTTTACCAACGCGCGTGGCGAGTACACGATCTTTATTCCCAGCGACCTGGCGATGGATCTGGACGATCTGCCCAAGTACCTGAGCGCTGCTCGCGACGCAGACGTCGTCGTCGGCCTGCGCTCTGACCGTCGGGACACGTCGTTCCGGCGAAAAGCGGTCTCGGTGATCAACATCGCCCTGGTGCGTTTGCTTTTCCGGATGCCCATCCGCCAATTCCAATACATCTGCATGTACCGCACCCGCTGCCTCCAAGAGATCCAGATCGAGTACCCGGACAGCGCCTTCATCCAGGCAGAGGTCCTGATCAAAGCGCGGGATATGGGATACAAGCTGACTGAGGTCACGATCGGCTACATTCCTCGGACCGGAGGGAGCGCCAGCGGGGCGCGGATCCGCGTGGTGCTCAAGAGCGTGCGCGATCTGGCCCATTTCTGGGTTCGCTGGCTCCTCAAGCCGCGAACCGCCGATGGGAGAAAGGACTGGCGCGCCGGCGTACGACCACCAGGAGCGGGGCGATGAGTGGCCTGCGCGCCCGCGCGACGAACTGGGCGGATCGATTCGACCGGGCACTGCTGCTCATTCCGTTGATTGGCCTGGTCGCGGTGTGGCCTTTTCTCACCCAGTCTCTGCCCAGCACCGACGATGGCGCGCTGCACCTGTTCCGCCTGGCCGAGATCGATCGCTGTCTGCGGCACGGCGTGCTTCCCCTGCGCTGGGCACCCGACTTTGCGCACGGCTATGGCTATCCGTTCTTCAACTACTATGCTTCGCTTTCATCCTACATCGCCGAGCTGTGGCACCTGGTCGGCCTGGACTACCCAGGGGCGATCGCCGCGGCGATCGTGACCGCGTTCTTTGCGTCCGGATGGGGGGCCTACCTGCTGGCCCGGGATGTGGCAGGGAGCAAGGCTGGACTTGTGGCTGCCACGGCCTACATGTATGCGCCGTACCAGTTCTACGACAGTGCCTATCGCGGCAATCTGGCAGAAATGTGGGCGCTGGCCCTGTTGCCATTTGTGCTGTGGACGGGACGGCGAGCGGTAATCCGTCACCGCTGGCGCGACATCGTGCCCTGTGCGCTGTTCTATGCCGCGCTGGTCTGGACGCACAATGTCTATGCCCTGCTCGGGTCTCCTGTCCTCGGCCTCTACGTGCTGCTGTTATGGTGGAGAGGTGGGCGTTCCTGGCGCGATGCGTGGCGATTGGGCGCGATGATCGCCATCGGTCTGGCTTTGAGTGCCTTCTTTTGGCTGCCTGCGTTCTTTGAACGGCACTGGACCCGCTTCTCCACCGAGCTGGTGGACTATCGCACCTTTTTCTTGAGCGCCAGGGAGCTGCTTTCCCCGCCTCCCCAACTGGATCTCGCGCTGCTCAACCCCTACCCGCCACGCAGCCTGAGCTGGGGCATGCTGATCACGATCGCCACCGGGATCCTGTTGCGCGTAGGGAGCAGAATCCGCGTCCGCTCTTCTCCCTCCTCCACGCGAGCGGGGGAGAGAAGAGGCGAATGGGCGTTCTTTCTAGCCCTGTCCGCCTTTGCGTCCTTTATGACCGTCGCCCCGTCGGATTTCCTGTGGCGAACGGTGCCCCTGCTCAATTTCGCGCTGATTCCCTGGCGGTACCTGGGCATTGCCTCACTGGCGGGTAGCCTGGTCGCTGGGATGGCGGTGGGCGCCCTGTCCGACCGGCCTGTGCCTGTCTCGCCGGCCTTGATAGGCGCGGGGGTCGCCATCGTGCTCCTCATCGCCACGGCGATCCCCTGGACCTATGCCACGCCCTTCCCGCAGCCCGAAGACATCGGCGTGGCCGAGATCGTTGGTTGGGAGTACAGTAGCAGGTTGATCGGCACGACGGCCAAAAACGAATACTTGCCTATCTGGAGCTCCCGGCTGCCCTCGGACCCTGCTGATCCGGCGCTGCTCACCGATCGCGACCCGATCATCGCTCGTCTGGACGCTTCCTCATTACCCAAAGATGCCGAGCTGGTCTCTGCGCGGTACACGTTGACCCGTGCTGACCTGGTCATCGATACGCCGCGCCCATTCCGCGCGCGGTACAAGCAGCTCTACTTCCCGGGATGGCGGGTAACCGTCGATGGACAGCCTGTGCCTCAGATCGCTACCTCGCCCTACGGCTTGCTGGCGTTTGACGTGCCCGCCGGAAGGCATCGCGTCGTCGTTCGGCCCGTGCCCACCCCGCTGCGCGCGATCGGCACCACGATCACCCTCGGGGCGGCCCTGGCTCTTGTCTCGGTGGTCCTCGGCGGTCGGCAAGGAAAGGGGCGTGCGGCGGAGGAGGACCTGGGCTCGTCCAAGGAGTCTCTCCGCGCTGCAGAGGGCTTGTCTGGTCCCGGGCGGGGAGGATGGAAGAGCGGCACACACTGGGCGTTCATCGCCATCCTGGCCCTGGTGATCCTGGGCGTCAAGGAGGGCATCGTCGACCGGACGGAAAACCTCTTCCGGGCACGCCGCTTTGACGGAACGCACGTGCCCGGCGTCCAGGTAGCGACAGCGGTCAACTTTGGGGACGCCTTTGCCCTGCACGGCTACGACCTGCCCGCGCGTCCTGTGGTCTCAGGCCAGCCTCTGCGTGTCGATCTCTATCTCAGCGCGCGCCAAAAGATAGAGGGGGTCTACATGGCCTACGCCCGCCTGGTCGATGAGAGCGGAGGGCTATGGAGCCTCCCGGACAACGGGGCGCCCGAAGGCTTTCGTCCGCCTCCACCGACCACGATCTGGCCCACGGATGCCTATGGGCACTGGGCCTACCTGGCGTACACGCTGCCGGGGACCCCACCGGGCACATACTGGATCGAGGTGTCGGTTTTCGAGTATGGCACGTGGCGCGGACTGAACGTGCTGGATGAGAGCGGACGGATCACCGGACTCTCGGCACGCATTGGTCCGGTGCAGGTTGTCCGCCCGAGCGCGCCACCGGACACAGCCACGCTCGGGATCACCCTTCCCCTGGACCTGGATGTGGTGGGCGGACTCCGGCTCCTGGGAAGTGCCCTCGAAGACCGTTCAGCCCAGGCGGGGGATGCGATCGATGTGACCCTGTTCTGGCAGGCAGTGCAGCCTCTGGCGGTGGATCTCTGGATAGACCTGTCGCTCGTCGCCGGAGAGCGCACTGTGTCCCTTGGAAGTGGACTGCCTATGGGGCGAGCCGAACACCCCACGACCTGTTGGGAGGTGGCTGAGGTCGTGCGCAGCACACACCGCCTGCGGATTCCGGCAGCCGTAGATGCGGGGACGTATGCCCTTGAGGCGAGGGTGGTCGATCGCCAGGGAGACGCGATCGCGGCACCGGTCGCGATCGGTGAGCTGACCGTCGAACCGACGGAGCGGATCTTTGTCCTCCCGTCCGGCGTAGCGCACAGGCTTGAGGTCGGCCTGGGGGACCAGGTCACCCTGCTGGGAGTTGACCTGCCTGCCTCAGAAGGCCAGGCGCGCGCGGCACGCGGGGAGGCCCTTCCCGTCACTCTGTACTGGCAGGCGCAGCGAGAGATGACTGTCAGCTACAAAGCCTTTGTGCAGTTGGTAGGTCGGCAGGGGGTGCTTTCCCAGGTTGACTCGGTGCCCGTTGGCTGGAGTCGCCCGACGACGGGATGGGTGACCGGGGAAGTGATCGTCGATCGGTACGCGCTTTCCATTCCCGCTGACGCGCCCCAGGGAACGTACCGGCTCATCGCCGGGTTGTACGACGAGGGAACGCTGCAGCGGCTGGCCCTCTCCGGGGACACGGCTGGCGATCACGTGGTGCTGGCAGAGGTCGTCGTGGAGTGATCCTCCCTTTGTCCGGTTGCCCCTACTCACAGCCGGCGCGAAGCATAGGCATCGGGCCTGAGCAGACTGGAAGAGAACATGAGCAGAGACAAGAGCCGCATCACTTTGGTCATCGTGAGCGTCACCCTGACGGTTGCCTTTCTGGTGCCCTTGGCCACGAACACCGCGCCCTGGCTGCGGGGGCCTGACTTTTGGCGCTGGCCCTACGCCATTCCCGGAACGTTTGAACGGCTCTGGCTACCAGCCCTCCTCCTGGTGCTCTATGTGCCTGTGGCCTGGTGGCTGCTCCTCAGAAAAGAGGATGTCCCGGGGAGACGCTTGACCCGGCGCAAGATCGTCCTGGCGATCGCCGTCTCTGCCTTGATGACGCCTGCGGTCCAACTGGCCTTGCTGTACATGGATCACCCCGACCCGCGTTCGCAGCTCTTTTATCGCACTGCGTCCGAGAATGCCAACGGTTTCTTCAACGTGGGTGCGGTCGTGATGGACCGGTATGACTTTGTCCGCTACTTTCCCGATCGCATGTTGACCTGGTACCCCACCCACCCGGAGCGTCACCCACCCGGGCTGCCTCTGCTTTTTTCCTTCGCCCGCCAGTTCTTTGACGCGACCCCCCGCTTGACTGGATGGCTCAACGAGATCTATCGCCCATACCAGTGTCACAACACATCCTTGATGAACCTACCCGATGGAGCCATCGCCAGCGCGACGATCCAGATGGTCCTGCCCTTTGTGCTGGGCCTGGTGCCCTGGCCTCTGTACCTGCTGGGGCGAGAGATGTACGATCCCGCCGCCGCTGTCCGCGCTGTGCTTCTGTGGCCGTTGATGCCCGGCATTGCCCTGTGGATCCCGTTTTGGACCACGCTCTATGCCTTGTTCGCGGTCGTCGCCCTCCTGCTCTTTCACTATGGCCTGAGCCGGCACAAAGCGATCTTTTTCTACCTGGCCGGGGGAGTGATCTCTTTTGGCTCGTTCTTGAGCTTTGGCAATGTGGGCATCGTCACCTTCTTGGGGGTGTATGCGCTGGTCTGGCTGGGGGCCACTGCATCTCGGCCACGGTGGGGGTGGTTGTTCTGGGGAGCCTTTCTCTTTGTCCTCGGATTTGCCACTCTGTGGGTCGTGGTCTGGCAGCGCTACGACCTCGACGTTTTCGCCGTGTGGCGCAAGGGCCTGGGCAAGCACCTGGAGATGAACCGCGTTGGATGGTTCTGGATCCTGTTTCACCTCTATGACTTTTTCGTGTCCTCGGTGAGCATTCCCGTCATGGTCTTCTGGGCGGTCTGCACCGGAATGGCCCTCCGTGAAACCTGGGTCCGCCGCAGGCCGGTTGACCTGCTGGCGATCACCTTCCTCCTGGGCCTGCTGGTTTTGGACCTCTCCGGGGCAGCACGAGGCGAAGTGGCACGCGTCTGGGCGTTTCTGGTGCCCTTGCCCATGCTCGTTGCCGTGGGACGACTTTCGCAGCGCCGGTTCGTCTACGTCAGTCTGCTTTCCCTGCTGGCCCTGCACTTGTTCGTGAACAATGTCTTTATCCGCTACATTGGGACCGATCTCACCGACCCTCCAGCACCCCCTCCGGAGGCTGCTGAGGTCATCGATCCTGAAACCTGGCTTGCCACTTGGGAGGGGGGCATCTCCCTGGAGTCCGCTCGAGTGCCGGAGACCGCGGTCGACGGGCAGCCCGTGATCATCGGTACGACCTGGACGACCTCCCGGCAGCTCACCCGGGCCTACACGGTCTTTATCCACCTGCACGATGGAGGGGGCAAGCTCGTCGCTCAAGGCGATGCGATGCCCTTGCAGGGCGGGTGGCCTACCACTTGCTGGGAACCGGGTCAGCACTTTGACGACAGCTACTCGCTGGTCATATTCGAGCCACTCCGCACCGGCACCTATCGTGCTACGATGGGCATCTACTACCTTCCGACTGGCGAGCGCCTGTCCATCTCAGGGCAGGATGCGCAGACGATCGACCTGGGCACGATCCAGGTCGTTGAGAGGGGCGGAAGCTGAACGCACGCCAGGGGACCTATGTCTGATCACGCTGCGAGCATACAACCGAAGGACGGTCAAGTCCGGACACACGGCGGGATGCTCTCCGCGCTCACGCTGATCCTGCTGGTTGCCTTTTTCCTGCGCGTCTACGATCTGGGCCGCACTCCGCTGGGCGTGCACTATGACGAAGCGGCGAACATGATCCTCTCGAACGAGATCGCCCAGGGTGCGCGGCCGGTCTTTATCCGCGGGTACACGGGCAAGGAGGTGCTGTACTTTTACCTGGCAGCCGTCGTCATCCGTTTGATGGGGCATCCACCGATCGCTGTACGTGTGGCATCGGCATTGATCGGCACAGCAAGCATCGCCATCGCCTACCGCACCGCTCGCGAGCTGTTTGCTGAGGAAGCGAACGGGCACGGAAGGTGGATCGCCCTGATCGCCGCCGCGATCCAGGCGGTGAACCTGTGGGCGATCACCGTCAGCAGGTTGGGCTACCGCGCCCACGTGCAGCCGCCGCTTCAGGCGTTGACCCTGTTGTTTGTCTATCGCGGCCTGCGCCATCCAAACACCGCTGGGGGAACGAGGGGACCTCTTCTCGATTGGGTCTGGGCCGGCGTGTGGTGCGGACTGTCCGCCTACACATACCTCGCCGTCCGCGCCTTTCCGATCCTGTTGGCGCTGACCTTTCTGTGGATCGTGGTCTTTTGGCCCCCTCGGCGACCGGGCGCGGAAACGCCGTCGGCCCTGCGCTCGCGCCTCCCACGGCTGGCCCAGTTCGGTGTCTTGCTGCTCGTGGCAGCGGTGGTCTTTGCCCCACTGGGCGCGTTCTACCTGCGCAACCCCGAGTTCTTTGCCACGCGGATGGGACAGGTCTCGGTGTTCTCTCCAGAGGTAGGTGGAGCCGATCCGTGGGCCGCGTTTTGGCGCGCGGTCAGGGTCTCCTTTGGCATGTTTACCGTCCGCGGTGACCTGAACTGGCGGTTCAACGTCGCCGGTGCGCCGGCGCTGTGGTTTCCCTTAGGCGTGTTCTTCTATGTCGGGTTGGCGATCGGGCTTTGGCGGCTGTTCGCATCAGCCGCCAGGATCACCCTCACCCAGCGCACGACCTACTTTGTCTTGGTCGTCTGGCTGCCTGTGATGCTCCTGCCCTCGATCCTGGGCGGCGGGGGTGTGGAGGTCAGCCTCAGCCTGCGTGCGATCGGTGTGATGCCGGCGCTCTTTTACTGGCCCGCGCTTGGGCTGACCGAGGGCGCCTCGGCCCTGCGGAGACTGCTCGGGAGGTGGCTCGCGCGGCCCACAGCAAGGCGCATCGCCAGTGCGCTCGTCGGCGCCCTCCTGGTGGCGACGGGGATAGTCACCTCTATCCAGTGCTTTGTCCTTTGGGGACCTTCTGTGCCGGGCTACTATGCGGCTTCTGGCTACCTGGTTGAAGCCTCTGAATACGTGGACGACCGCCTGCCTCCTGAGGCAGATCTCTACTTTGCCGCCGAGCACTACCGCCATCCGACCGTGGCAGTGCTGTCCCGCCGGTATCCGGACATCAAGTGGTTGGTCGGCCCGGATGTGCTGGTCTTTCCAGCGGGCAGTGAGAGGGAGACCTGGTATGTGTTTACCCACGAAGCGATGCCGGCGGAAGATGTCCTGGATCGATTCCTTGGCACACCTGCACAAGTGGGGCGGACCCCGGATGGCGAGGTAGCCTTTCGGGCCTACAGCTTTCCTCCAGGGGGGGTGCCCGTTCCGCAGCCCAGCACGGGGGCAGAGGCCAACCTTGGGAACGTGCTGCGTTTTCTGGGCTATGACCTCAACGGGCCTCTGGCCTCTGGGGGAACGCTGGATGTCACCCTCTACTGGCAGGCGCTGAGGGATGGCGACCGTGACGATTTCACGTTCTTTGCGCACCTGGTGGATGACCTCGGTTTTCAGTGGGGAGGAGAGACCTTTTTCACGTATCCGTCCATCCAGTGGAGGCGGGGGGAGGTGATGGCTCTTCGCTCCCGCTTCCCCATCTGGCAGGGCGCCCCTCCGGGGCCGTACGCGCTCGACGTGGGCGTGTTCTCTCCCTCCCTGGACGCGCGCCTGCCCCTCCTCAACGAGAACGGGGGGTTGGCGGGCACGACGATCCATCTCGACGGCTTTGACCTGCGCCGCGCCGACCGACCCCCCGACGAGCTCCCTCCCATCCAGCAGCCGGCGCGGGCGACCTACGGCCCGGGGCTGACCCTTCTCGGTCACGACCGCGACCGGGGCGACCTGCGCCCGGGAGAGACCTTGGCCCTCTCCCTCTACTGGCAAGCTGAGGAGGTGATCGAGCCGGGCACGATGCTCTCCCTGTGGCTGGAAGGAGCCGGCGGGCGCATCCCCCTGTGGGAGGGAGACCCGGTGCACGGGCGCTACCCCTTCAGCCAGTGGCAGCCTCCCGAGTTCGTCCGCGACCGCTACGCGCTCCGCCTGCCCACGGACGCAGGGGCGGGTGACTATGACCTGCGCTTGGCGCTGCTCCGAGCGGACGGCACGCCCCTGCCCACCTCCGACGGGCAGGATGCGCTGTCGCTGTCGGCGATCCACGTGCACGCCAGCGACCGGCTGTGGGAGCCCCCGGAGGGGATACGCCCGGTGGGAGCGAGGCTGGGAGAGCGTGTCGAACTGCTGGGCTATGACGTGGACCGGGAGGAGGGCCGCCCGGGAGAGACGCTTCACCTGACTTTGGTCTGGCGCTGCCTGAGCGAGATGGACACCTCGTACACGGTGTTCACCCACCTGCTGGACGAGGGGGAGCAGATGCGCGGGCAGCAGGATAACCCCCCAATGTCTGGGCGCTATCCCACCACGTTGTGGGTGCCTGGGGAAGTGGTGGTGGACCGCTACGAGATCGAGGTGCAGGGAGACGCACCGCCT
>JADHXD010000166.1 GCA_016783145.1 Anaerolineae bacterium | reverse complement strand
GTGCGGGAATAGAGGTCAAGCTCAACACAGAGTTGGGCAGAGACTTTACCGTCGACAGCCTGATGGAGGACGGCTTCAGGGCCATCGTCCTGGCCATCGGCGCGCACCGCTGCCGCACGTTGGGCATCGAGGGAGAGGGCAAAGAGGGTGTTTATCCCGGCGTCGACTTTTTGCGTGACGTCGCTCTCGGCAACCCACCCGACCTGACCGGCCAACGCGTCGGTGTGGTCGGCGGCGGCGATGTGGCGATCGATGCCGTGCGCACCGCCTGGCGTCTGGGCGCCAGTGAAGTGAACCTGATCTACCGCCGGCAGCGCGAGCAAATGCCGGCCCACGAAGACGAAATCGAGGCCGCAGACGAGGAAGGGATCTGCTTCCATACACTCACCAACCCGATCAAGATCCTCGGGAACGGACGCGTCACCGGGGTCGAGTGCCTGCGCTACGAATTGGGAGCGTTCGACCAGAGCGGTAGGCGGCGTCCGATCCCCCTGGAGGGCTCCGAGTTCGTCGTGGACCTCGATGTGCTCATCCCCGCCATCGGACAGGAGCCTGATCTGGCTTGTCTGGATGCAGATATGGATGCCTGCACGGCGTGCGGCATGGATATCGAGCGAAACGCGACCATGGTGGTCAACCGGGCCCTGGCAACGACGCGCAAAGGCGTGTTCGCCGCCGGCGATCTCGTCCTCGGTCCTTCGACGGTCATCGAAGCCGTAGGCCAGGGAAACGAGGTAGCACGATCGGTCGACTGCTACCTGCGCACCGGCTCCCTGGAAAAGAAGGTGATCCTCCCCGGATACGAGGTCGTTGAGCAGCTCTTTGACCTGGAAGACTATGCACAAGCCAGACGTCCGGAAATGACCGCCCTCTCGGTCGAGGAGCGAAGGAACAGCTTTGCAGAGGTAGAGCGCTCGATGCCCGAAGGGATCGTCCGGGAAGAGTGCAAGCGCTGCCTGCGCTGCGACCTGGAGTGGCTCGAGACGCAGGGGCTGGCGCTGGAGCCACAGCCAGACAGGCCGGCGACGTTTGGCAAGTGAGCGAGACACCGCGCTTGGGACAGCGCAGCGGTTTGCCGGGCGACCTTCGCCCGCTTCCGCATCCTGGGAAGGGCACGGTCCGGCTGCGCGGTCGGGCGTCGGGTCCTACTGGACAAAGCGACGCTTTATCAGTATAATCCCTGTCGCCATCACTACTCACTCGTCGTAGACAGGACATATGTCGGCACTTTCTCAAGCTCACTCCAGAATCCGCGAAAGGAGACCTCAACAATGGCGTTAGTAAACATCACCATCGACGGTCGCGAGATTACCGCTCAGATGGGGCAGACAATCCTCGAGGCGGCGCAGGCCGCAGGGATTGACATCCCCACGCTGTGCGATCATCCAGCGTTGGAAGCGATCGGTGCGTGCCGGATGTGTCTGGTAGAGATAGAAAAACAGCGCAATCTGCAGCCCGCTTGCACGTTTCGGGTCAGTGATGGCATGGTGATTCACACCGAGTCGGAAAAGGCTGTAGAAGCGCACAAGTTCGTGTTGGAGCTCTTGTTCTCCGAACGCAACCACTACTGCATGTACTGCCAGATGAGTGGGGACTGTGAGCTGCAGAACCTGGCCTACCGCTTTGGGCTGGACAGCTGGCAGTATCCGCGTCCGTATACTCCCCTGCCAGTCGACGCCAGCCGGCAGTACTTTGTGATGGATCACAACCGCTGCGTTCTCTGTCGCCGCTGCATCCGGGTATGCCAGGAATTGGTCGGCAACTACACCCTGGGGCTCGGAGGGCGAGGCGCCAAGTCGATGATCGTCGCCGACATGGATGTGCCCTTTGGCGATTCTTCCTGCATATCGTGCGGCACATGCCTGCAGGTATGCCCGACCGGCGCGCTGATGGACCGCAGCAGCGCCTATCGAGGGCGTGAAGTCGAGGTAGAGCGCGTCAAGAGCACGTGTGCGGCGTGCAGCATCGGCTGTGGCATCGAGGCGATCACCCGCGACAACCAGTTGCTGCGCATCGAAGGAGATTGGGACGCCGAGGTGAACAACGGTCTGCTCTGTGTCGCCGGACGCTTTGACCCGGTGGACGAGGCCCGCCGCCGTCTCTTTAGCCCCTTGGTGAGACAAAACGGGCGTCTGAGGGCCGCGACGTGGGATGAAGCGCTGAACATGGCAGCCAAGGTACTCAACGCCTCAGGCGCTGACTCTGTGGCGGCGCTGGTCTCCCCGCGAGCGACGAATGAGGCCCTCGATCTCTTTGCCAAGACCTTCAAGGGCGTAGGAGCCGCGAACGTGGGCAACCTGGAGCCAGTGCCCGAGTACATGGCCGAGGCCGAGGGTTCTCTCGCCGCCCTGGATGAGGCAGATCTCTACCTGCTCGTCGGTGAGGATCTCTCCGTCGATCACGAGGTAGCTGGCATGGCAGTCAGGCGCGGCGTGATGAACCGCGGCGCGCACCTGGTGATCGTCAGTGATGAGGCGAACGGCATGGGAGAGATGGCTCGCTATCAGTTCAAGACGGACGATGTGGAGCAGGCGATCGCCCTGGCTGTGGGCGCAGAGAGGCCAGTCGTCGTCTACGGAGCCAGCGCAGGGGCCGCATTGCCCAAGCTGCGGGAAGCGCTTGCCGACAAGGCCCAGTTCCTGGGCTTGGTGCCAGGCAGCAATGGTCGCGGGGCAGTGGCAGCCGGGCTCGGAGGCGCTTTCCAGCCGGATGGGATCAAGGCAGTCTTTGCCCTGATCGCGGACGATGAGGTGGATGAGGCTTTGCTGGCCGCGTTGCAGGACGCCGAGGCCCTCATCGTCCAGGCCACCTACGAGAGCCCTCTCACCCAGCGTGCAGACGTCGTACTGCCCACAACCATCTGGGCGGAAAAGAGCGGAACCTTTACCAATACCGAGGGCCGTGTCCTGGAGCTGCAAGCATCCTTAAAGCCGCCGATGAGCGTCAAGGATGACCTGGAGATCCTGCAGGCGCTGGCCGAGAAGCTGGCCTAGCCGACGAGCAAGAACGCACCTCATTAGACCCTGAATAGGAGGCAGTCTGAATGGCCAAAGTTACAGTAGCCACTGATTGGCTGGACACTTGCTCCGGATGCCACATGGCGATCCTGGACATCGACGAGCGCATCGTGGAGCTGCTCAAGTACGTGCAGTTCACCTCTACGCCGATCACCGACTTTAAGCACCCCCCCAAAGAGGGCGTAGACGTGGGTATTCTCACCGGCGCAGTGAGCAACACCCACCAGCTAGAGGTCGCGGAAGAGATGCGAGAGCGGGCCAAGATCCTGATCGCCCTTGGGGATTGCGCGGTCTTTGGTGGCATCTGCACCATGCGCAACTTTTTCGACAAGGACGAGGTCCTCAGAACCGCCTACGTTGAGACCCCGAGCACGGACGAATGGGGAGCTGTGCCGACCTCGCCAGAGTTGGCCAAGCTGTTCGACCGGGTTATGGCCCTCGACGAAGCGGTCAAGGTGGACCTCCACATCCCCGGCTGTCCGCCTCCGGCAGATGCGATTTGGTACGCGCTGACCGAACTGCTGGCAGGTCGCATCCCGGTGCTAAAGGGTGAGAATCTGACGTACGAATAGGAGCATCGTACCTGCCCCTGCCCCGGGACCGGGGACTGTGTGCAGGCGCATCTGACAAGGAGAGTCCCATGGGTCGCAAGATCACCATTGAGCCCGTAACCCGTATCGAGGGTCACGCACGAGTGACCATACACGTGGACGACGCGGGCAAGGTCGAACGCGCGTACATGCACGTAGACCAATTCCGCGGTTTCGAAAAGTTCTCCGAAGGACGCATGTTCTTTGAGATGCCGTCCATCACTCCACGCATCTGTGGCATCTGCCCGGTCAGCCACCACCTGGTTTCCGCCAAGGCCTGCGACATGACCGCTGGCGTTACACCGCCGCGACCTGCCAGCCTGCTGCGCGAGTTGATGCACATGGGGCAGTACATCCAGTCGCACTCCATGCACTTTTTCCACCTGGCGGCCCCCGACCTGATCTTTGGATTCGACGCCGATCCCGCGGTCCGCAACGTGGTTGGCATCATCGAGGCCAATCCGGAGCTGGCGCTGAAAGCGGTCAAGCTCCGCAAGTTCGGACAGGAGATGATCAGCGTTCTCTCTGGCGGCCGGCGCATTCACCCCAAGTTTGCCGTCCCTGGCGGCGTCAACAAGGCCCTGACCCTTCACGAGCGCGATCAACTGCTGGCCCCCATCGACGAGATGATCGGCTACATGCAGGAAGGGCTGGCCATCGCCAAGGGGTGGATGGGCGCCAACCAGGAGCTGGTACAGCGCTTTGCCAACTTCCGCTCCGGCTACATGGGCCTCGTGGATGCCGATACGGGCGCCCTGGAGTTCTACGACGGCCCGGTGCGTTTGATCGATCGCGATGGCAAGCGGCTCGAGCAGTTCGCCGGCAAAGACTATCTCGACTATGTCCGCGAACACGTCGAGGACTGGTCCTATCTCAAGTTCCCTTACTACAAAAAGATGGGCTGGCCCGATGGCGTGTACCGCGTTGCCCCTCTGGGACGTCTGAACGTCGCGGACTGCATCAGCACGCCGCTGGCCAACAAAGAGTTCAAGCAGTTCAAGGCCATCTCCGACGGCCCGGTAGAGCCGACGTTGTACATGCACTATGCGCGCCTGATCGAGGACATCTATGCCGCCGAGCGAGCGCGAGAACTCCTCGAAGACCCGGACATCCTATCCACCGACATCATGACCAGGTCTTCGATCATCACTGGAGAAGGCGTCGGGGTGATCGAGGCCCCGCGCGGGACCCTGTGGCATCACTACTGGACGGACGACAACGGACAGATCACCAGGGTCAACCTGATCGTCGCCACCGGCAACAACAACTGGGCAATGTGCACCGCGGTGGACATGGTTGCCAAAGAGTTCGTCGACGCCAACAACCTCACCGAGGGGATGTTGAACCGCGTGGAGGCTGCGATCCGTGCCTACGATCCCTGCCTCTCCTGCTCCACGCACGCCATCGGCCAGATGCCGCTCGTCGTCGAGGTGCGTGGACCGGACGGTGGCTTGACCAACCGCGTGCAGCGCGACTAGACACGCGCACACGCACAATCCAGGACGAGATAGGGAGACAGGGGAAGGTCCCCTTGTCTCCCTGTTCTTTGCCTGACAAAGTGGAGAAGAGGGCGTGAACAGAACGCTGGTCATAGGCTTTGGCAATATCTACCGTCGCGATGATGGCGTGGGGTTCGCCGTGCTCAATGCCCTGCGTGAGCGGCTGGGCAGGCCATCCCTGGACGAAGACCAGGATGGGTTCGACGACCTCGGTCACCAGGTAGATACAGTGATCCTGCACCAGTTGATGCCCGAGCTGGCGGACGACATCGCCTCGTATGACCTGGTCGTCTTTGTGGACGCGCACGTCGGGCATATCCCCCAGACCATCCACGAGGAGGAACTGGCAGCCTGCTACAAGCCCACCACCGTCTCTCACACCCTGCACCCCTGCACGCTGCTGGCCATCGCTCAAGAGATCTACAGCCGCGGGCCTCGTGGCATCTTGTTGTCCATCCGGGGCTACGACTTTGACTTTGGCCTGGGACTCTCTGATCGTACCGCTACGCTGGTGCCCGAGGCCGCCGACCGCGTGCTGGCGCTCGCAACGGGCGTAGAATAGGTGTATAATACGGCGCATGCATGAGTTGGCGATTACCGAAGAGATCTTGCGCATCGCGATCGAGCACGCCGAGCGTGCAGAGGCACGCCGGATCACCGACATTCGTCTCGTGGTTGGCGACCTGAGCAGCGTGGTGAATGACTCGGTGCAGTTCTACTTTGACTTTCTGAGTTCAGACACGATCGCAGAGGGCGCGCAGCTCCGCTTCCAGCGCATCGCTTCACGCCTGCGCTGCCGGCAGTGCGCCCACGAGTTCGAGCCGCATGGCACGGACTGGAAATGCCCGCAGTGCGAAGCGCTGGGCGGCGAGGTGATCGCCGGGCGCGAGTTCTACCTGGACAGCCTGGAAGTAGAGTGAGGATAGAGGGATGGCAAAAGTCAAGGTCGTTGAACAGGTCCTCAAGGCCAACGATCAGATCGCAGCGCAGAACCGAGCGCTGCTGGACGATCGGAACACGCTGGCAGTGAATGTCATGGCCTCGCCAGGAGCAGGCAAGACCAGCCTGCTGATGCGCACCATTGAGGCGCTGCGCGGCCGGGTTCGCGTCGGGGCGATCGAGGGAGACACGGCCTCCCAGGTCGATGCTGACCGCGTCGCCACCACCGGTGTGCCCGTGATCCAGATCAACACGGGAGGCGGATGCCGCCTGGACGCCAACATGATGCGTCCTGCGCTCGAACAACTGCCCCTGGAAGAGATCGACCTCCTGCTCATCGAGAACGTGGGCAACCTGGTCTGTCCGGCCGGGCTGGCCCTGGGAGAGCACGTCGGCGTCGTCGTCGCCAGCGTGCCTGAGGGGGACGACAAGCCCTACAAGTATCCGGCCATATTCGTCGCCGTCGACGCCGTGGTGATCAACAAGACTGACCTGCTCCCCTACCTGGACTTTGACGTGGCGGCCTTTCGGCAGCTCGTCGCCGGACTCAACCCTAAGGCACGAATCTTTCAGGTCTCGTGCAAGACGGGCGAGGGGATCGACGAGTGGGCAGGTTGGCTGGCCGAGATGTGCACGCGCCCCTAGCGGCAGAGGAACTGGCGCGACACGTATCGGTCGTGGCGGTCGCAGACAGTCGTCGGGACCTTGGCCCATGGGAGCAGTTATGTGGCGAGTTTGATGGACGTGGGCGCAAGTGAATGCTGGACGCGGTCATCGGGGAATGATCGCCACTCTTCTCTTGACATCTGTCTTTCATCGCCTATACTCAAGAAAGGGTCACTCCTCCCTCAGGAG
The DNA here is from genome assembly GCA_016783145.1 of Anaerolineae bacterium. Taxonomy (GTDB): domain Bacteria; phylum Chloroflexota; class Anaerolineae; order JAFGEY01; family JAFGEY01; genus BS750m-G44. The sequence continues at coordinate 3,965 of JADHXD010000166.1, read as the reverse complement.
AAAGGGAAGATGATGGATGAGAACTGGAGCCAGATATTGCAGGAGCGCAGTGCCCGGTACGTTGTAGACACGCAAGGTCAGCCTATCGCCGTTCTACTGACAATCGCGGAATACAAGCACTACCGCGATCTCTTGGATGATAAAGTAGATAGCCAAGATGACGAGTTGGCCGAGCGTTTGGCGCAAGCGACCACTCCCTCCCCCGACGATGAGCGCCAGACTTTCCACGACTACGTTTGCCGACGTAAAGCCTCGCATGCCGACCAAGTACAGAGTTGAGCTTCTTGACCGCAAGACAAGCCGCCAGCTAGACCGCATCCACGAGCCGGATTTCAGCCGTATTGCGGACGCCATTCTGCAATTGGAGGACGAACCTCGACCACCCGGATGCCGCAGACTGCGCGGGTTGGAGGGCTGGCGCATCCGCGTCGGCGTGAAGACACGTACCGCTGATCTCCCCTGCCAAGGGCCGCTTGCATAACTCAGCCTGATTCACCAAAGTGCTTCGGCCTCTGGGAGCAGATCTTTTGCGGTGAGTTCGACGGGCGGCGTGGGAAGCGGGTGCTGGCCAAGATCATTGGGGAATGATCCTTCCTTTTTCTCCTGGCATCGGCCTCGGTGAGAAAAATCTTGCACTATCTGGGGGGATTAGGCCGTGGTTCTGTCCTGGTAACCAAATCACAAAATCGTATAATGAAAGAACATCTGCTCACACGATTGGAAGCGACCTCGCTTATGGTTGGCGCAGGCGTCGGCGCGGGAATTATGGCTGTGCCATTTCTCGCCGACCGCGTGGGGCTCGTCGGCCTTGCGGTCATCCTGCCCATATCCTGGGCCGCCAGTTCCCTGATCCACCTCATGCTCGCCGAAGTGCTGTTTCGCACCGGGCGCGACCTCCAGATAGTGGAGCTGATGCAACTCTATGTGCTGCGCGGACGCATCGGACGCTGGCTTCTATGGGTGATATTTGCCTTGCTGAGCATCGCCTTCCTGGCCAACCTCGCGGCGTATGTCTCCGGCGCGGGAGAGATCGTGGCCGGCCTCACGGGGATTGACCAACCCCTCGCAGAGTTCCTCGTCTACGTGATTTCGGCCAGTGTGGTATTCTTTGGCCTGAGGGCGGTCGGCGTCGCCGAGCGGTTTGGGGTTCTCGTGCTACTTGGCCTCGTCGCTGCAATTGGGGTCGGTGCAATTCCAATGCCGTACCATGCGCCACTCGGCCCGTCGGGCTCCGCGAAGCAGTGGCTGGCGCTCTATGGGATGGTCATGTACGCTCTATGGACATTCTACAGCGTGCCCCAGGTCGTGAAAGGCCTCGGTCCCGACCGTCACGGTGCGGTCCGTGCGATCCTTACCGGACTCGGAATCAACGGGGTACTCACTGCCGCTGTCGCCCTGGTTGCACTAGGGATATCGGCCGAGGTTACTCAAGTCGCAATCATTGGCATGACTGACCGTATGGGGCCATGGGTGGGGATTACTGGTTCACTTTTTATCGTGTTTGCTTTGCTGACGAGTTACTGGTCGGTGTCACTTGCTCTCGCAGATATCCTCCGGGAAAGGACCGGCATCTCGGTCAGGGTGGCATGGCTGCTTGCCACGCTCCCGTCGCTTCTCATCCTATGGGTTGGCGCGTGGCAGTTTCTCGAGTGGCTTCGCCTCGCCGCTGGCGCCACTGCCATCGTCGTGGCTCTTGTCACGATCCCCATGTACCGGCAAGCGCATCAGACTGGATCCGTCAGCGACCCCGGATGGACGCTTGGTCGCTGGGGGAGTCCGGCTGTACTCGCTCTCGTTCTGCTCTCGCTCGTCCTAATGGCCGTCGGGTCCCTGGTGTCGCTTGGCTAGCGAGAGCGGAGTGAGAATATGAGCTGCGGGAGACGAGATGGTTCACGCTGAAGACGTCATCCGTATCTGCCAAAGCCTTTCGGCCAACGGCATTCAAGTCTGGCTAACCGGTGGATGGGGGATCGATGCTCTGCTCCGAGAGCAGACGCGCCCTCATAAGGATCTCGACCTCATTGTACTGGTGGACAACATCGTTAGAATGCACGACCTCTTGGGCCGCGATGGGTATGGCTTGAAGGAGCTCTGGTCCGAGAACAGTTGGGTCGTGGATGCGCATGGGACCGGGACACCAACAGCCTTCGTACTGCAGGATTCGGAGGGGCGTGAGGTTGATGCGCACGCGATGCATCTTGATGATCGGGGCAATGGGGTTCCGGCATGGGCGGACGACGAAGGGCTGGTCTTCAAGAGGGAGGATCTTGCCGGAGAGGGTATGATTGGTGGGTTTGCAGTTCGCTGTCTTTCCCCCGAATTGCAGATGTCGTGCCACACAGGCTACGACCTTCCAGACGAGCAGTTGCGCGATTTGGAGCTGCTACATCAGAGGTTCGGTGTCGAGTACCCCAATGAGCATTCTCGCCCCCGACAATCGGGTACCTGAGATGTCGGTCTGCGCGCGCCGCCTCACCAATCGCTGGAGCCGACGCGGCTATCGCCGCGATAAAGTCGTGGACGGTTGGGAAGCTGCCTTGAGAGTGGTTGTAGGTGCCGGGCATGGGCCGCCGCGCGGCTCAGCTCCACCGTGAGAGGCGTTCGCCAAGTGAATGGCCATCCATTGGACACTGCTCTCAAGGCTTTCGATCTGTTGCAGCAAGAGATCAGGCCGCTTCATGGCGGCACGGATCGCTGCTGGCTCGCGGGACACGCGGTGCTCAAGCCGTGCCACGATCCCGTTGAATGGCGCTGGATGGCGGATCACTGTTGCGCAGAATACGTCCTATAGCTATAATCGCGTCGAGTGAAAGTGGGGTGACTGCGGGATCGCATAAAGTGGGTGCTGATCCTAGCGGACGCGCTGCATATCACTGCCAGCGTGTTCATCAGCGACAACGAATGCGGCCTGCACCAGGACTACGACGATTGGCTGGAAGAGTTGGCCCCGCACGAGCCGATCAGCCGCTACCGGCATAGTCGCACCGGCGAGGCCTGTCCTGAACGGAGTCGAAGGGACAACGCCGACGCCCACCTCAAGCGGCGGATCATGGGCCGGGACGCGTAGCGGTGGTGGCGATCACGAACAGCCGCCTGGACTGTGGCCCGTGGGAGCAGATCTTCTACGGTGAGTCCGATGGTCGAAGACGCAAGCGTGTCCTGGTCAAGATCATGGGTGAGTGAGGGATCCAGACTCTTTGATCTGGTTCCGGATTTGACTCTCCAGCGGGGTTGCAGTAGGATCGAGTAGGCAAAGACGGGCCCACGGTAAGTTGCTATCTGTTGCTATGCTTGAGCACTAGGTCTTGGATGGAGGTGGCGATGAGCGCTCCCAGAGAAGCAAAGAGTGAGAGACGGTCCCCCGAGATCGTTCTCCGGGACGGCCGACCTGCCGCAGTGATCCTGGACATTGACGAGTACCAGGATATGCTGGAGAGACTGGAAGAACTGGACGATCTTGAAATGCTCAGGGCAATGAGAGAAAAGCCCCTCAAGTTCAGAAACCTGGAAGAGTTTCTGGCGGAGTATCGCCCGGGTGTATGAGGTCTATCTGGAAAGAGCAGCAGAACGAGATCTGAGAAAGCTTCCCGCAGAGACCTTCCATCGCATCATCCCTCGCATCCGCGCTCTGGCTGAGACCCCAAGACCTCCAGGGTGTCGCAAACTCACTGGCTCGGACAGTGACTGGCGGATTCGGATCGGAGAGTACCGGGTCATCTACGAGATCGATGACGCCGAAAAGACCGTGAGGATATTCCGGGTCAGACATCGCCAGGAAGCATACCGGTAGATCCGGCGTTCGGCCAAAGACTGCCCCAGGATTACGACGACTGGCTGGAAGACGTCCGTAGCAAGCTACGCTGTGTCCGCAAGAGACGATCAGCCGCTACCGCCACAACCACACCGGTGAGGACAATGGCAACGCGCACCTCAAGCGTCAGGTAATGGGCCGCGACGCGTAGCGG
>JADHXD010000038.1 GCA_016783145.1 Anaerolineae bacterium | reverse complement strand
CGACCAGGGGCGCATCCGCGCCCTGTGCCACCCTAACCCCAGGGGTGCCCGCCTGCCGTGGACGGGGCACGCGCCCCGTGACCTCGTACAGCAGCAGGTGCACGGTGCCGGAGGGGGCGTGCCCGTTCCTGGCGAACACGCGCTGGGAAGACGGGTTGTCTGTGGCGACGAGGGCACGTGCCTGCGAGAGATCGGACCTGGCCATGCCCTCTGCCAGTGCCTGACTGACCAGTTCTGTGCCGATCCCGCGCCCCTGGCACGTTGGCTTCACGGCCAGTTCGTCGATCTCCCAGCGGCTCGCCGCCAGGCTGTGGGTGGGAAAGGCAGATACAAAACCGACCGCCTGTCCACCCTCGTAGGCCACCCAGGCTCGTTGTTGAGGATCCTGCTCCAGAGCCAGGATGTATTCTGGCGTATAGTGGCAGTCCCCAAAGGTCGCCCGGTCTACCTCAATGATCCCCAGTGCGTCGCGGATCGTACCATCGAAGGGTCGAATCTGCAACCGTCCTCCCGTCGCTCAAGTCGTCGTGAGCAGATAGGCTCATGATCTGACGAGGCGTGATCGTGAACCCTTACCTGCTCCCTGTAGGTCGATATTCGCTTGCCACTGTCTTTCAAACAGAGTATAATACCATCGCTCAACCGGATCATCCGTGCGCGCGGGAGGGGACCTTTGTCTGAGACCAGATCGCCGGCTTCTCCAAGGACCACTTGGCCGCTGCTTCTCGTGGTCTTTGTCAGCGGGATGACGACCATGGCCGTGGAGATGGCGGCCTCCCGTTTGCTTGGACCCTACTTTGGCGATTCGATCCTGGTGTGGGCCAACCTGATCGGCCTGATCCTCATCTATCTGACATTGGGATCGGTTCTCGGCGGCAAGTGGGCCGATCGCAGTCCTCGTGTCGATACCCTCTATACGATCACGGTCGTCGCCGCGTTTCTGATCGGGCTGGTGCCCTTGATCGCTGCACCGATCCTTCGCCTGGCACAGAGTGCGTTTGCCCGCGCGGGCATCGCCTTGGTCCCCTTTGACGCCATACAGATCGGCGGGTCCTTTATCGCTGTGCTGGTCCTCTTTGCCCCACCGGTTATCCTGTTGGGCTGCGTCTCTCCCTTTGCCATCCGCCTGGCGACCAAGCGAATCCGCTCGGCAGGAAGCAGCGCGGGTCGGATTTATGCCCTCTCGACACTGGGCAGCATCCTGGGGACCTTTCTGCCTGTGCTGCTCACCATCCCCACCGTGGGCACAGCGCGGACGTTTGCCGTGTTTGCGATCCTGCTGTCCGTCGCCTCGCTCGTTGGCCTGGTCGCACAGCGCAGAAAGCGCGCCGTACTCCTGGGCCTCCTGCTGCTCGTCCTCTCGATCGTTCTCTCAGTCTTGTTCCCATCGCGCGTCGTCAAGGCCGATGAGCGCATGCTCTACGAAAAAGAGTCGCGCTACAACTACATCCAGGTCCTCCAGGTAGGCGATGTGCGCTACCTGATGCTGAACGAGGGGCAGGGCGTTCACTCGGTGTACGACCCACACTCGCTGACGACGTTCGGTACCTGGGATATGCTCGTCATCGCACCTTTCTTTAACGATCCGCCCTACCTGGCGGATCAGGTACAGCGCGTCTGTGTGATCGGCCTGGCCGGAGGGACGGTTGCTCGCCAGGTGACGGCTGCCTACGGGCCCGTCCCGATCGATGGTGTCGAGATCGATCCGGCCATTGTCGAGGTGGGGCGCGCGTTCTTTGGGATGAACCAGCCCAACCTGAACGTATTCGCCACAGACGGGCGGTTCTTCCTTGAACACACGGACCAACGCTATGACCTGATCGTGATCGATGCCTACCGGCTGCCCTACATCCCTTTTCAGATGGCGACCACAGAGTTCTTTGCTCTCGTCAGGTCGCGCCTATCCTCGCAAGGCGTAGTGTCCGTCAATGTCGGGCGAACGAACAGCGACTATCGTATGGTGGAGGCGATCGCCTCGACCCTGAAAGAGCAGTTCGCCACGATTCACGTGATCGACCTGCCCGACACGTTCAACACGGTGATGGTCGCCACGCAAACAGACACCCAGGCGGCCAACCTGCACGCTAATCTGGAGCGCGTGGAACACCCTTTCCTGCGCGACGCGATCGCCAGGGCAGCAAGCTCCCTTCACTTGCCGATCGGCGAGGGCATGGTGTTCACCGACGACCGTGCGCCGGTCGAGAACCTGACCAACGCGATCATTCTGCGCTACCTGTTTGAAGGTGAGTAGCGATGTCTAGATATGCACCCAAGATCTGGGTAGTGGTCTTGCTCCTCCTATCAGGGGCATGCACGCAGCAGACATCGGCCGTGGTCCCTACCCTGGAACCCACGGCACTTGTTCCCGCGGCGACCGATACGCCTGTGCTGCCCGACCCGACGCCGACACCTGTGGTTTACGTCGTTCGCCCGGGAGATTCACTCTCAGCCATCGCCCTTCGCTTTGGCGTGCCGACGGAAAAGCTGGTCGAGGCCAACGGGATAGAGAACCCGAACCTGATCGAGGTGGGACAAAAGCTCGTCATTCCTGGCCCGACCTCTGCGCCCACGCCCACCGCCCCCCCGACCATCACGCCGACGCCAAACGTTCCGCCTCAGCTTGAGATCGTGGATGTGATCGGGAGGGGAGCCGTCGCGGCAGAGACGGTGATCGTACTCAACCAGAGCCGCGGCGTGCTGCTGGATGGATGGACGCTGCGCGATGGGCAAGGGAGTGTATACGTGTTCCCCAGCCTCTACTTGGGGACCGGGATCGAGGTGCGGGTCCACACCGGGTCCGGCGAGAACTCTCCCCGCCATCTGTATTGGAATCGAGAGACGGCCGTGTGGGGAGAAGCCGGCGACGTTGCGATCTTGGCCGATGAGCGCGGCGTGATCTATGCGCGCAAGCCGTTGGACTGAATCGATCTCGATCACCTCTCGAGCAGTACGTCGAGACCACCCGGACGAGACAGTAGGTGACATACCTCGTTAAGCGTCAGCACGGCAAACGTATCTCCATCATGATCAAAGCGGTTGATGCAGCCGGTATCTTGGCGGATGCGCCAGAAAGCGGCGTTGTCGAGCCCAAGCATCGCGCAGATCAAGACCTTGTTCATCGCCTGGTGTCCGACGAGCACGATGATCTCGTCGTGATGCCGCCTCAACAGGCCCTCCAGCCCCTGGGTGGCACGTTCACGGACGTCGGCCAGGCTTTCCCCTCCAGGGATCTGGACAGCGTGCGGGGCCGTGCGCCAGCGGCGATAAAGCTCAGGCCACTGCCCGGCTACCTCGATGTGCGACTTGCCACTCCACTGACCATAGTCGATGTCGAGCAGTCCTTGAAAAGGCGTGACGCTCAGATCCCGAGCCTGGGCGAGCGGACGCGCAGTGTCCAGCGCGCGCTGCAAGGGACTGGCATAGACGGCCGTGATCTCCAGCGGGGCCAGGCAGTCGGCAACCGCCTGCGCCTGCGCAATGCCGGTCGGGTTCAGCCCGATGTCAATTCGGCCGCGAAAGTGCTCGCCGGTGTCGTTCCCTGCGTTCCACTCTGTCTGACCGTGCCGAACCAACAAGATGCGAAGCACGTGCCCCTCCTTGCTTTCCGCGCTTGTGCCCCCCATCGCCGGCGGGCTGGCACGCGTGCGGGACGCGCCCGGTCACGGGGATGATTCTACTCGAACCCGAACACGTTGTCAACAGGGATCTGGAGAACTCCCCAGGCTCTCCCGGGTGCCGGGAGGTGAAAGGGGATCAGTTGTCTGAAGCCGATCGTTGGCCGACCATATTGGAACCACACAGAGAGGAGACCCGATGGATGCAGCAACCTTGCATCGACAGAGCGTTGTGATCGACGGGCACTGCGACACCCTGCTGGGGTTGCAGATGCGCGAGCAGGAACTTCCACCCTACCTGAAGCACCTGGAAGGGCAAAAGGGGCACATCGACCTGGACCGCCTCAAAGAGGGAGGCGTCACGGCGCAGAACTTTGCCTGCTTTGTACGCCCGCAGCACCTGCCCTCGCAGGCCACGCGGGAGACCTTGCGCCTTATCGATCTGTTCCACCGTTTCCAGGCGGGGCACGCCGATGACCTATGCCTGGCGACCTGCGCTGCCGACATCGAGCGCGCCAAGGTCGAGGGAAAAGTGGCGGGCATTCTCAGCATGGAAGGGGCGGAAGGACTGGAGGGGGACCTGGGCGTACTGCGCATGGTGTACCGGCTGGGTGTGCGCTGGATCGGTCTCACCTGGAGCAACCGCAACCAGGCGGCCGATGGGGTGTTTGAGGCGCAGACGGGCGGCGGCCTGACTCGTTTTGGACGGCAGTTGGTGGAGGAATTGAACCGCCTGGGCATGATGGTGGATATCGCTCACCTGGCGCCGGCGGGCGTGCGCGACGTGTTCGAGATCAGCCAGGCTCCGGTCATCGCTTCCCACGCCAACGCGCACCAGCTGTGCCCCGTACCCCGCAATCTGAGGGATGAGCAGTTGGAGCAGCTCGCTGCCAGCGGGGGGGTGGTGGGCGTGGTCTATGTGCCTGGCTTTGTCACCGATGGGCAGGATCCGGCCACTCTGGATATGGTGATCGATCACATCGACCACATTGTCCAGGTGATCGGGATCGATCACGTGGGACTGGGCTCTGACTTTGACGGCTTTGGCGGTCCGCCGCCGATTGGCTTGGAAGACGTGAGCTGCACCCCGAACATGACCGCACGGCTGCTGGAGCGGGGATACGGCGAGGACGAGGTAAGCAAGATCCTGGGAGGCAACTGGCTGCGCGTGATCCGGCAGGTGATGGGGTGAGGAGGACAAGCCGGACGTGACTGTATAGCGTACTAGGTTTCGCTCTCTCCCTGTTTGTGCTATACTATGCACAACAAAGTTGGTGGAGGAGCGGTGTGAGCACAAACCCATACGATGAACTGGTTCAGCGTGGGTTCATAGCCCAGGCGACCGATGCAGACGCCCTGCGCGGCATGCTTTCCGAGCAGGCGGTCCCATTCTATGTCGGGTTCGATTCAACGGCAGACAGTCTACACGCGGGTAGCTTGGTTCCGATCATGGCCATGATGCATCTGCAACGTGCCGGGCATACGCCCATCTTTCTGACCGGCGGCGGCACGACGATGGTGGGTGACCCCAGCGGCAGGACAGAGTTGCGGCAGATGCTGTCAGAGCAAGAGATCCGTGCCAACGGCGAGGGCATCCACGCGCAGGTCGATCGCTACTTTCACTTTGGCCAGAGCAGCGCGGTGGCAGTGGACAACGCAGACTGGCTGCTGTCCCTCGAGTACGTCGCGTTTCTGCGCGAGATCGGCGTCCACTTTAGCGTCAACCGCATGCTCGCTGCAGAGGCATACAAGCAGCGGCTGGAACGTGGGCTCTCTTTCATCGAGTTTAACTATCAGTTGCTGCAAGCCTATGACTATCTGACGCTATACCGCGAATATGGCTGCACGCTGCAAATGGGAGGAGATGATCAGTGGGGGAATATCCTGGCTGGCGTGGACCTGGTCCGGCGCGTTGAGGGCGCGACCGTCCAGGCGATGACATTTCCCCTGCTCACGACCGCCTCGGGGGTCAAGATGGGCAAGACCGCTGCCGGGGCGGTGTGGATCGACGCCGAACTGCTCAGCCCCTACGAATACTACCAGTACTGGGTCAACTGCGACGACCTGGACGTGGTCAAGTTCCTCAAGCTGTTCACCTTCTTGCCGTTGGACGAGATCGAACGCCTGGGTCAGCTCCAGGGGCAAGAGCTCCGCCATGCCAAGCAGGTCCTGGCGTACGAAGCGACGCGGATCACGCACGGTGAGGATGCTGCCCGGGATGCGAAAGCGACTGCTCAGGCTGCCTTTGGCGCCGGCGGAGATTTGGACGGTATGCCCACGACGATCATCGCAGCGGATCGACTGCCAGAGGGCATCCCCCTGGTCGCACTGATGACAGAGGCGGGTCTCACGCGTTCGCGTGGAGAGGCCCGCAGACTGGTCCAGCAGGGCGGTGCGTACGTCAACGACGAACGTATCTCAGACGTGGACTATCTCGTCGGTGAGGGAAATCTGATGCCGGACGGCATCCTCTTGCGAGCGGGGAAAAAGCGGTACCATCGATTGACCATCGAATAGCAGTGACTTATGTCTGTCTATGTTACCACGTCGCTGTGTCAGCTAGTGTCACACAGGAGGCGGGGCTGGCCCAGCTTCAGTCACGAGAGTGCAAGTTTGTACAAGCTCCTCGTCCCCGTGCGCCAAGCCCGATGCCGAACACTCTCACCTCACGCCCTCCGTAGCAGGTAGATCCGCGCTGCCTGTCCAAGCACGCCGACCAAGATCTCACGCTCGCGGCGCAGCTCCCTGTGGTCACGAAGCAACTGCCGCATCAGCTCCTTCTCACTGGTCAGCAGGACGGCCCGACCGCCAGGACGGAGCACGCGGATCATCTGTTCAAAGAACCGTCCATAGAGCGCAGGGTTCCCGACGTGCGTCCCTACCTGCTTTCCAAACGGGAGGTTGCAGACCACGACATCGAGCGTGCCGGAGCGAATGGGCAGCGAACGCGCGTCCCACAGGTGCAAGCTTGCCGCCGATCGCATCTCCCGGACCGCCGACAGATTGCTTCTTGCCGCGCGCAGGGCCTCAGGGTCGGCATCTCCACCGATCAAGGCCCGGTACGGACCGACCAACGCCCGTTCGGCGAGGATGGTCCCTGTGCCGCACATCGGATCGCAGAATCGATCAGAGGGTCTGGGGTTGGAGAGGGCGACCATTGCCGCGGCCAACGTGGGGCGTAGGGATGCAGGGCGATGTTCCTGCTTGTACGTGCGATGGCGCATCTTGCGATCGGAGAGCCGAATGGCGATCGCGGCCCACCTGTCGATCACGGGCACCCATACCTCTAGGTGCGCGTCGTCCTCGATGGGCTTCCATCCCGTCCATCGAGCTTGCACGCCTGCGAGAACCGCGTCTCGCACCTCCTGGCGACGATAGCTGTGCTTGCCGCTCATCTGGGCGATAACGCGGTAGGTGACTCGCTTGACCGACCTGGCTCGGGTCTGGTGGAAGCGAGCCAGGGCTTGGTCCCAATAGCGACTGCTCCGCGCCATACGCGTTAGCGTGGGCAGGGCTTCTTTGCGATAGGTGGGCAGTTCGTGCGAGCGGTAGAGGAGCACGAACACGTCCTCTGTCGTGCGTAGTTCCAGCAGATCGCCGGCCTGGCCCGGGTACTGAAAGACGACCCATCCTCTCTGGGTCTCGATGATCCGCGCACCCTCCAACCGCGTTTCGATCTCATCTCCGGCGCTCTCCTCCAGGCCAGGGATGACCGACGCCGCGTACTCTACGGAGGGGGACGGAGACCTGCTACGGGACCGGCGAGCGCTCGACTGGGTCATCGCGGTTACGACTGTGTGTACGGTCGATCCTGGCCTGCCCTAAAGATCAGCTTGAGCGGTGTGCCCCTAAAGCTGTAGGCCTCGCGGATCTGGTTCTCGAGAAATCGTTGGTAGCCGAAATGCACGAGCTCGGGATCGTTGACAAAGAACACAAAGGTCGGAGGGATGCTCTTGCTTTGCGTGACAAAGTAGACCTTGAGCCGCTGCCCCCGGATCGAGGGGGGACTGTGTTGATGGATGGCGTCCTGGATCAGCTTGTTGATCTGGTGTGTCGTCATGCGCGTGTGGCGTTCAGCTTCGACCTCCAGTGCTGTTGGGATAACCTGGTACACACGCTGACCGGTCAGTGCGGAGATAAAGAGCACGGGCACATAGTCGAGGAACTTCAGTTCCTGGCGTACGTGCTCGGTGTATTCGCTCATCGTATAGGAGTCCTTCTCGATGGCATCCCACTTGTTGACGAGGACGACCACGCTTTTCTGCTCCTCCAGGATGTAGCCAGCGATGTGTGCATCCTGATCTGTTACCCCTTCGGTGGCGTCAACAAGCAGCAGCACCACGTCCGATCTGCTGATGGCCCGCATAGCGCGCAGCACGCTGTAGTATTCGAGCCCCTTTTCCACCTTGCCTCGCCGGCGGATGCCCGCCGTGTCGATGAGCACGATGTCCAGTCCTTCCCATCGCAACGGGGTATCGATGGCGTCGCGCGTCGTTCCAGCGATCGGGCTGACGATGGAGCGCTCTTCGCGGAGCAGCTTGTTAAGCAAGGAGGACTTGCCCACGTTGGGGCGTCCTACGATGGCGATCTTGATGGCATCGGGCTCTTTGTCTTCGGGACTTTCTTGAGGAAGAGATGCGACGATCTCATCCAGCAGGTCGCCTGTGCCTCTCCCGTTGAGCGCGGAAACCGGGAAAACGGGGCCCACACCCAAGGCATAGAACTCGTTCGCCTCAACCCAGAGTTGGGTGTTGTCGGCCTTGTTTGCAGCCACGATCACGGGTTTGCTCGCCCGGCGCAGCACGTTGGCGACCTCTTCGTCGGCGGCAGTCTGCCCGGCCTGGACATCTGTCAAGAAAACGATCACGTCCGATTCTCGAATCGCGACCTCTGCCTGCGCACGGATCTCGCGGATATAGTGCGTGGAACCAGCCGACAGGACATCGATTGGCTCTCCCGACTGGATGCGATGCTCGGCGAGGATCTCCATCCCACCTGTGTCGATCAGCGTAAAGGCGACCCCGTTCCAGATGCAGTCCGAGTACAGCCTGTCGCGGGTGGTGCCCGGGATGTCGGAGACGATGGCCATTTTCTCGCCGATCAGGCGGTTGAACAAGGTGGATTTGCCCACGTTGGGGCGGCCTACTAGGGCGACGATCGATTTAGCCATAAGGACCTCAGCTTGATCTCTTTTCTTCGGTGGGCGTGGCAACGGGTGCCGGGCTGGGCAGCGTCGGCATGGGCGTCGGCGCGCCTCTCGTGGAAGGCGCGGTTTCTCTGTCTGCCGGTACGGTGCCTGTTGGCGTCACAGTGGCCGTGATCCCCTGTGTGCCGCTCACCGTCTGCGTGCCAGTGATCGTCTCCGACAGCGTGGGTGTCGGAGACGGAGTGGTTGTCGCCGTCGGATAGGGCGTCGGAGTGGGCAGCCAGATCTCGATGTCCGCGATCGGCGGCGAGATCGACATCACCTGGAGCCCTTCCGGCACCAGATAAGTCAGGTTCACGCGGTGCTGTCCGGCCCCCAGCTCGATGAGATCGGCATACACGTACACGTCCTCGTCGGCGAGCGCGTTCAAGCGCGGCAATGGCCCAAAGAGCGTCACGTTCACCTCTTCGGGCGAGACCGCTGCGGTCAGTTCGGGGCTCAGTCCCCTGACGACCACCCTGCGTGAGACGATCAAGCTCCCGGGCTGCGGCTGCACGTTCACCGTCACCAGGACCCCCTGTATCCCCACCGGAGATGCGCCCTCTGGCAGGCGGAGAGGCATTCGCTCGACAATGTCTCCTGTGGCGCCTGAAATGTCCAAGGGCAAGGTCTGAACAAAGCTGCCGATCTGGGAAATGACGGCGGGATCGCCAACCAGGGTCATGGTTGCCGGATCGACCGTGATGTTGCTCACCCAGTAGCCCACCCCGACGTTGCCCGTCAGCACCGAACGCACGGCGACCTCGGCAAAGCCGGTCTTTTGGACGACGGGGATGGTGATCTCGACCATAGAAGGCTCGATACTGACAAAGCCCACGAGTTCGTCACTGGCTTGTCGAGCGATGACACGGCGAGTGCCCACAAACGCCTCTTTGACATCGCGCAAGTAGATGTCTACGGTTGCCCTGTGAACTTGCTCGACCATAGGTGCCGGCCCTGCGACGGTCACGTTGGCCGGTTCGATCGTCGTTTCATTCGCTCCAGTTAGCAGCTCATAGCCCAAGGCGGCCGATCCATATAGGCGGATCTGCACAGGAACCGTGCGAGAGATATATTGCTTGAGGTACACGGGCACGCTTGCCGGCCTGGACTGGATGTTGTGCACGCTGGGATCGGTGCAGGTTACGTGCACCTCTGCGTCATAGTCACCGGGTCCCAGCGCTCCCAGATCGACCCATGCCGTGAACTTGTCGGCGCGCAAGTCCTCCCAACTGCTGCGAGGTGCGCGTAGGGTCAGTCGAACAGACTCGTCGAATTCTTCCATAAGAGCCGCGTCGGAGGACAGGTTTCGGAGCTCCACAGGGATTGGGTCTGGAAAGTCACCCAACTCGATAGGGTTTTCTTCTTGGACGGCAACGATCCATATGACGACCGCAAGCACCAATGCCAGCAGGATCATTCCCAGGTCGTCAACCCATTTTCGCAAAACGTTCAACCTCCACAGCACGTCCAGGTCCCCACCCGCAGGGGGAATCGGCCTATTGCTCCTGGTTGCCAAAAGCGCTCTCGACCCGGTCTCTCACGTTCTGCACCACGTTGGATAGAGAACGGGGCCTGGGAGCCGGAAACAATGCCTGCAAGGTCTTTCGCAGTCGCTTATCATCCAAACGACGGATCATGCGTCCATTGTGAGCGACGGAGATAGCGCCCGTTTCCTCGGAGACGACGACAGCCACGGCATCCGTCTCTTCCGTCACACCGATCGCTGCTCTATGACGCAGTCCCATCTGCCGGTCGGTGACCGTCCCACTGGCCAGGGGAAGCACGCAAGCTGCGGCGACAAGGTGTCCACTGCGGATCACCACAGCACCATCGTGCAGTGCGGTGTTGGGAAAGAAAATGGTCAGCAGCAGTTCTTCCGAGAGTCTGCTGTTCAACTGGATCCCGGTCTCGATGTGTTCTTCGAGGCCGGTCGAGCGCTCCAGGACGATCAGTGCTCCGTGACGACGTTCCGAAAGCCGGACGCAAGCTTTGCACGTTACCTCGATGATCTCATCGATCGATGATTCACGCGTGGTGGTCAGATAGGCTCCTGTGCGTCCCAGCCGCTCCAACGCGCGCCGCAGCTCGGGTTGGAAGATGACAGGGATGGCGACCAGCAGGGCGGGCAGCGCCCTGTCCACCAGCCAGCGAAATGCCCTTAGCGGGAACAGACTCGCGGCCAGGATCATGACCAGCGCCAGGATCACGGCGCCGCGCAGCAGTTGTATGGCCTGTGTGCCCCGGATCAGACGCAGCAGCCAGTAAAAGACCAGCGCCACCAGCAGGATATCCAAGGCGCTGGACCAGTCAAATCGTTGGAAATACAACGTCAGTTCGGACAATCCATTTCTCTCTCGACAGCCCGGCCCCGAAACCACAAGGCAGCCTAGTGCTGAGCCTTGAGTTGGGCCAGGAGCTGTTGGTATCCCTCACTATTCTCTGGACCGAGGCGAATGATCGCCTGGATCGTATGGATGGCGTCCTGCGTCTTGTTTGCCTTGAGCTGCAATTCGCCCACGGCATCCAGCTCAGCAATGGCCTCCTCTTTCATCCGCATATCCAGGTACATCCGGGCCAGACGGACGCGGAGCGCCAGGTCTTGAGGCCTGGCGCTGGCAGCGCCTTCAAGTGCGGATAGTGCCTGGCGTGGCTGCCTTCTGGCTTTGTGGAGTTCAACCAGCTCATCCAGCTCTTGCAGGGCTTCGTTGCGCTGCCCGGTCTTGGCATAGAGATCGAAAAGATAACTGCGAGCCCGCTCATCCTCTGGGTCTGCGCGCTTGATGCGTTGATAGGCCTTGATCGCCTGTCGCCAATCCACGCGCTGAGTATAGATGTCGCCAAGGCGATGGAGGATGTTCCCTTCCCAGTGGCGTGAGGAGCTGCTTATCGCCGCATACCTCAGTGCTTCGTCATACTTTTCGATGGCCAGATCGACCTGTGCGAGTTGGTACTGGACTCTGGCGTTTTTTGACCCACCACAAGATGTTGAAATCGCTGACTGTCGAAATCAACCCCTTGGGGTCCTGTAGAGGCGAAGGAGCGCAAAACGGCCTCAAAAACCCGTTTTCGCCAGAGTCCAGTTGGTAGTAGGAATTGGCCAGCGCGATGTACTGCTCTACTGCCTGGTCGATCATATTGGCGTCGGTCAGGATCTGGATCAGGCGTTCTCGTACCTCTACATCCATAGGAACGATCTCGAGCGCCCTGTGGAATAGCGCTATCGCGCGTCGCAGATCTCCTCGTGTCCTGTACGTCTGCGCAACGGCGATGTATTTCTGCGCGGCCTCGTCGAGCCGTTGTTCCCTGATCAGGATCCTGGCGATGGCCAGGTGCAGAGGCAGGTAGTACGGAGCTTGCTGGATAGCCCAAAAGCTCTCTTCCAGTGCAGTAAGCGGCATGTCTTGCTCAATGTACGATAGGATCCGACCCAGCGCGGCCACCACGGCTTCAGCGTTTGGCTCGGTGAGCGTCTCGGCCAAGGTGATGAAGGGCGTGCTCCCGGTCAGGCTGTCCAGTTGTTGGCGGGCCAGCATCAGTCGCTGTCCCCATCCCCTGGCACTCAGGAAGGAGCTGATCGACTGGATGCAACGCTGCATCTCTTCCACATCGGCTTGCTTGATGTACTGCTGGTGCAATTGAGCATAGGTGGAGTCCAACTCGCCCGTGTAGCTCGGGGCCGTGGTCTGCGCGTCAAAGGCCTTGAGCACCTGAAAGTAGTGTTGCAGGGCTCGGGCTGGCTCGCCCACGGCTTGGTAACATTCGCCGATCGCATAGTGCGCGCCCAGGGTGTAGTCAGGATCCGACGAAGTGCGAGAGAGATGGTCAAGCGCGCGCTGAAACCCACGTTTCTCCTGGTACAACAACCCCAGGTTAAAGTGCAGGGCGGATGTGTTCACCCCCATCTCGCGCGCGCTCTCATACGTCTCGATGGCTCGGTCCACCAATCCCCGGGTCTGCAGATCGGCAGCATGGCCCAAGAGCCTGTTTGCCTCCATCTCTTTCGGATCGACGTTGTCGGAGAACATGGCTTCAGCCATACGGGTCAGCGAGTGTCTGCGCAGCATATCCGCCGGGGATCTGCGCCCTTGATCGTCCAACAGAGGTACACTGTCTGTCTCGATATCCTCAAAGACGACAAAGCTATCCAGCGTGCGCTTCCCCTCCGCGTCAGGCTGCAAGCGTCCGGTTGGCCCGTCTGGCAGGGGGCGGCCGCGCTGCAAAGCCTGGAGAATGTCCTGGGCTTCGCGGTTGTGGGGGTCTAGCTCGAGGGCCAGGGTGCAGTGCTCCATCGCCACAGCACGGTCCTTTCTTCGTTCGAGCACGCGCGCCGCGATCAGATGGTGCCGCGCAGCTCTCCGGACCTCGCCCTGATTCTTGTACACCTTGATCAGATTGCGGTGTGCGTCGAGGCTCTCTGGGTCCAGAATGGTTGCTTTCTGCCACATCTCTGTGGCCTGAGACACGTCCCGCAGGCGCAGGTAGGCATCTGCGGTGAGCACATAGGCACGGGCAGCATCGGGCCATCGTGCCAGACGCTCCAGAATCTGGCCCACTCGCTGGATCACCTCTGGGTTGTCAGGAGATTGGTTTGCAGCTTGTTTGTACGTGTTGAGTGCTTGATCCAGTTGCCGGGTTTCGACATAGGCCAGCCCGAGACCGGTGAGAGCCGCCACATCTTGGGGAAACTCGGCCAGCGCTTTTTCATATTCACTGATTGCCCGAGACCACTTTTTCCCCCACGCCATGTTCGCTGCGCGCTTCATCGCCGATTCATAAGCCCGACGGTTGCCTGGCACTGTGTACCTCCCCCTGTTCGCCTGTTCCGTTCAATCAGACATCAAGATCGCCAATATGGCCTTCTGAGCGTGAAGACGATTCTCCGCTTGATCAAAGATCACCGACTGGGGGGAATCAGCCACTTCGCCGGTCACTTCTTCGCCTCGGTGTGCTGGCAGGCAGTGCATAAACAAGGCGTCTGGCTGAGCGTGGGCCATGAGCGCAGCGTTCACCTGGTACGCTGCAAAGTGTGCCTTGCGTTCCTCGGCTTCTGCTTCTTGTCCCATACTTGCCCACACGTCGGTATATACGATGTCTGCACCTTGGACCCCTTCGGCGGGATGGTGGGTGAGCACGATCGCCGCACCGCTTTGTCGGGCCGCCTCTTGCGCCAGTCGGACCACTGCAGGGTGCGGTTCATAGCCCTTGGGCGTGACCACGCGCACATCGATGCCCAGTTTCCCGCCGATAAATAGAAGCGAGTTCGCGACGTTGTTGCCGTCGCCGACAAAGGCGATCCGCTGCCCCTTGACCGACCCTCTGTGTTCCCACACGGTTAGTATGTCACCCAACGCCTGGCACGGGTGGACAAAGTCGGATAGGCCGTTGATCACCGGGACGGTCGCGTACTGGGCTAGCTGTTCGACCGCGCGGTGTGCATAGACTCGTGCCTCGATGGCATCCACATATCTGGACAGGACACGCGCCACATCGGCAACACTTTCCCTCCTGCCCAAGCCGATCTCGTTGGGCGAGAGGTAGACGGCGTGGCCTCCGAGTTGGACCATGGCCATCTCGAACGAGACCCGTGTGCGCAAGCTCGGCTTTTCAAAGATCATCCCCAGGGCCTTTCCTGCGAGCAGCGGGTCGTTTCGACCTGCCTGTCGCTCCGCCTTGAGGTCACGCGCGGTGCGCAAAAGGTGCCAGATTTCGTCGCTGCTCAGGTCGGCGAGACAGAGAAAATGCTTCATTGGCGCTCCTAACAGTTTCCCAGAGATTCAGGTCCAGGCGTTGGCCATTTCCAGTATAGCACAAGGCAAGCGAAAAGAGAAGGGATGCCTCTCTCTCAGGCATCAACCCCACAAGCCAGAAACGACCGTGGAGTCCCGTATCAGGAGTCAGAACGTGCGCGTGCCAGCAATGGCATCGATAGCACACAGCCAGGCAGTCCCTTCAGGCCCGATCACTTCATCGTGGAACCGGTAGTCGTTTTTTCGTACGAACTCGCCCAACTCGGCGATCAACCGCTCCCAGTGCGCGAGCTGGCTGTCGCACAAGGCGTGGAGCTGCCGCAGAGAAGGCGACTCCTCGATGGCATGGCGGAAATGGTTCAGACAAAGTGGATCGGCCGCGCGCACCTCTGCCACAAACTCCTGTTCTACCACGTGGTCGAGAAGCGTCTCCACATAGACCTGCTCCAATCCGGCGCGGTAGGCGCATGCCGGGCACTCGGCCTGCGGAGCCAGGGCATTGGCAAGCTGTCTCTTGGCTCGACGGCTTGGGGTCCGCTGCGGGCAATGCTGCTGCAACACGTCCTGCAGTGTAATCAAGATGTCCTGGTAGATCAGTGAAAGACCCAGCGCATGCCCGATCTGGTCGAGCTGTCTGGCATGGGTGATGCAAAAGCCGCGTGCCTCGCGCAGCTCAGCGCGAGTCCTCACCGACGTTGTTTTGCTATACAGGACATCCTTGATATAGTTGACTTCCACATTGTGTCCCAGGCGGCAGACCACGCACCCGGTCGCTGGCAAAGCATTCAGGATGTTAAAGTACGCCGTATGCTTGTCCAAGATCGAACCTTAACCGCCCACAATGAGAAGGGACAGCTCCTCGACCAGGTAGCTCAAGAGGAGAAACGAGAGTGGGATGGTGGTCATGAGAACCACGCGCCGGGCGAGAATGTGAAGGCCGCACCGGTACAGCACCCTCATCACCTTGTTGGATGGAGGGACCTCTCTTACTTTCGTCTCGTGATTCAGCCTTATCCTCATTCTCCTGTCTCTCACGACAGAGATGGCTGAGCGAAAGTGCTGCTCCACAAAGATCACGTAGACCAGCCAGGCCAAGCCCATGAATACCAGGCCAAAGCGATCTATCGGTCGCAGCAGCCACCGGTTACCCCCGAGCAGCCCCCAGGTCAGATTGAGCGTATTGCGAGCTATCAAAACCGATGCCATGCCAATTCCGGCAACGAGGATCCAGCACAAGTAGGCAATCATGTAGCCGAGCAAATCGGTTACGGTGAGCTTGGGACTGAACTCTTCCATTGGCGTCACTCCTTTCCCTGAGTAGATAGTTCGATTATAAGGCCAAGATCGCGGGTTGTCAAGGTGATGCCAGGGCAACCAACGTGCAGTGCGTGCACATCTGGCGATCTGCCCGATTACTGCCCGGCTCCAGACGAGAGCGGCCCTGAAGCGAAAAGGGAAACGCCCCTTGCAGGGGTTTCCCTTTTTCTCGAGACTGGGAACGAGAATAGGCTAGCAGGCACTCTTGGCGAAAGCGGCTACAGTGATCTTGCGCTTTATCCGTGATAGGTGATGACCGACTCGGTAACGCCAACCAGCGACAGCTCCTCAGCGCGGTGGCAGCTGACATAGTGGTCGTCTCGCAGTTCCCGCAGTTGGGGTTCCTGTTGCTTGCAGACGTCCACTGCGTAGCGGCAACGCGGGTGAAAGTAGCATCCACTGGGTGGGTTCGCTGGATCGGCCACGTCGCCTTCGAGAATGATGCGCTCCGCCCTGTACCGCGGGTCGGCCTTGGGCACAGCAGACATCAAGGCCTCGGTGTAAGGGTGCAGCGGGAGGCCAAACAGCTCTTCGGTCTCCGCCACCTCTGCCAGCTTGCCAACATACATCACTGACACGCGGTCGCTGATGTGCTCGACGACGCTGAGGTCGTGCGCAACGAACAGGTAGGTGAGATCGAACTCGGACTGCAAGTCCTGAAGCAGGTTCAATACCTGTGCCTGAACGGATACATCCAGCGCGGAGACCGGCTCGTCGCAGACGATAAGCTGTGGGTTGAGGGCCAAGGCGCGCGCGACGCCGATTCTCTGGCGCTGTCCGCCGCTGAAGGCGTGAGGGTAGCGGATCATGTACTCGGGACGCAGGCCTACCACGCGCAGGAGTTCAGCGACGCGGTCCTTTAGCGCGGAGCCCCTGGCCACGCCGTTGACCAGAAGCGGCTCGCCGACGATCTGCAGGAGGGTCATACGCGGGTTCAGAGAGGAGTATGGGTCCTGGAAGATCATCTGCATATTCCGGCGAATGCTCTTTAATTCCTGTTTATCGAGATCGGGGATATTGACACGCCCCAGCGTTCTGTCCTTGAACCACACCTCGCCCGCTGTAGGCTCGTAGGCGCGGAGGATGACGCGGCCAGTCGTCGTCTTGCCACAGCCGCTCTCGCCTACCAGCCCCATGGTCTCGCCTTCGCGGATGAAAAAGTTGACGCCGTCGACAGCCTTGACGTATCCTGCCAGGCTTCTGAAAAAGCCCTTGCGGATGGGAAAGTACTTTTTGAGGTTGTTGACCTCGAGCAAGACATTGTCCTGCGGAACCGTTTGTTCAGCCATAGTGGGTTGCCTCACCTTTCCTGTTCGTAGAGCAAGCAGCGAGCCCAGTGCTCGGGCCCGACCTCGTAGAATGGGATTTCCCGATCGGCGTCGCATCGGCCAGGCATATAGTCTGGACAACGCGGGTGATAGGGACAGCCCTTGGGAATGTTGTAGGGATCGGGTACCGAACCGGCGATCACATGCAGTCGCTCGCTGGACTTTCGTCCGATGCGCGGGATGGACCGGAGCAGGTCGCGAGTGTACGGATGGAAAGGATTGTAAAAGGTGTCATCCACGGAAGCGAGCTCGACCTCTTTGCCCAGGTACATCACGACCACGTTGTCCGCCATTTCGGCGATCACGCCGAGGTTGTGGGTGATGAACATGATCGCCATGCCGAGCTCTTCCTGCAGGCCCTTCATCAGCTCCAGGATCTGGGCCTCGGTCGTGACGTCGAGGGCAGTGGTCGGTTCATCTGCGATCAGCAGGCTGGGGTTACAGGAGAGGGCCATCGCGATCATTGCGCGCTGACGCATTCCTCCGGAGAGCTGGTGGGCATAGTAGTCAATGCGCTGCTGCGGCTGCGGCAAGCCGACGTGGTCAAGCATCTCGATCGCCTTTTCGCGCGCCTCGGCCTTGCTTACCCGCTGGTGCAGGATAATGGCCTCCATGATCTGGTTGCCCATGGTGTGGACGGGGCTGAGCGACGTCATCGGCTCCTGGAAGATCTTGGCGATCTCGTTCCCCCTGATGCTGCGGATCTCTGGGCCTCGCGGATCGAGCTTGGTGATCTCGATCCTTTCCACCGATCCATCGTCCTTGTAGCGGTGGTAAACGATCTCTCCCTCGACGATCTTGCCTGGCGGGGGCACGATCTGCATGATGGCCTGTGAGGTCACGCTCTTTCCGCAGCCGCTTTCCCCAACCACGCCCAACGTCTTACCTCGGTCGATGTCAAAGGTAACACCCTCTACAGCGCGGACGGTACCCTCGTCCAGGTAAAAGTATACCTTGATGTCTCGGACCTCGATAAGGGGTTCCTTGCCGTTTTCGCTCATATCTCGTCCCATCCTTCCTATCTAGAGTATAGGCTGGTCATATCACACAAGCTAACGCTATCGATTCAACCTGGGCATCGACCCCTGAGACATCTGGATTCCGGAACTGTGGAAAAGATCGCCTCTGTCTTGATCCAAGGCGACGCCATCTCTTTCGATTTCGACTTGCCTCGATCCGCTTCCTCCAGCGCGATCAAGGCGGGGGATTGGGCGCGGTAGTCCTTCAGTCTAGCGGCAAATCTGCTGCAGACCGACAGCGGCAAACCAGGATCTGGACAGGCAACCTCTCCACCGCACGCCTGGGAGCGCACATCCATCGTGGTGTTGGGCGAGGCAGAGATCTAGAAGCGCCCTGCCTAACATGGAGTGGAGGACTCTCCCTTCTGGCTAGACTACAATGATAGCACATTTTACACAGCGTGTCAAAACGGCCAATTCGAGTTGAGCACGCGTCTCTCGGATCCACGGCATTCCAGCTCGGCCCGAGCGCTTGGCCGCATGCCGTGTGGGCTCTCTACGCTGTGGGTCTGTGCCTCCATCTAGCGCGTCCGAACAACCACCCAATGATCATGCACCCGGCCAAGAGCACGAGCACCAGGAGGAGCGGAAACGGCTGCCCCGAACTCTGGCGCACCTGGAAGCCATCGATGATGCATCGGTGACCGGAGGATCCAGAGTGGGTGAATTCGCTCACGGCCAGGCGCAGGGTCCGTCTACGTGTGTTGCCATCCCTGTAGAGGACGATGGACTTTCTCGTCTGTTCAGGTGCATACAGATCGACATAGGACCGACCCCGCTCGTCGAGGGCAAGGCCGTCGATCTTCTCTCCATCCAAGGTGGCCAGCAATTGGCCCCCCTCAGGTCCGAACCATGCCTCCAGCGATACCTCGTCCCCGCGAAAGGTGAAGGTGAGGTTAGACCCGGGCGTCTCCGAAGCCAGGACGGCCTGGCCGCTGCTTTGCCGGTCGATCTCGGTGATCCATCGGCCAGGGTCCGCGTATACTGCAGGGTGAGTCTCCTCGTAATACCCGGGGCCGGCCTCGCGCAGTTGAGCCGCTCTGTCCTGGACCGCAAAGTACACGCGGCGCGGGATCCAGTCCACGTCCACCATACGAAAGTAGTAACCGGGATCCTCGGGGTGGATGTTCCCCACCTGCCGAAAGTACCATATATTGAACACGCCAACCCACGGCCAGTTCTGGCGAGCCTGTTCGATCCCTTGCAGCGTAAAGGAGGCTTGTTCTTCCTCCGTCACGCGTTTCCAGATCAACGTCTCCTCAGGGAAGGATTCGGGGGCGGCGTTCCAGCCATACTCGTTGAACCAGATAGCCTTCTCGTCGTCGCCATAGCGTTCCATGATCTCGCGCTGCAGGCGCACGCGCGCAAAGTTGAGTTTGCTGGGCGATGGCGGGTCGTCGGGCGGAAGATCCATCCCAAAGGCATTGGCTGAGAGGATGTCAAAGTACGGTGCGGCGCCCGCTTTGTACATCTCTTCCAGGTATTGCAGGTCGCTCATCGCCCGCCATTTGCCTGGCTCGGGATGTGGCTCGCCGAGGGTGATGGCCAGGGGGGCGCTGAGGACGTGTGTATTTGGGTCAGCCCCTTTGGCTTGTTGGTATGCGGTCTTGAGCAGTTCGACGTACCCTGCCGGATCGACGGGACGGTTGCCCCACTCAATGAACAGGTTCGGTTCGTTCCAGACCTGAACGTACCCGATTCGCCCCCTGTAGTGCTCCACAAAGCGATACACAAACGCGCCATAGTCATCCAGGTTGTCTGGTGGGCGCCCTGGCACAGAGTTGTCTTGCCGCGACCAGTTTGGCGCACCATCCAGGCGAGCTATGATCTGGAGACCATAGCTCTCGCAGAGATCGACGATCGCGTCGTACTTGGTCCAGCGAAACTGGCCCGGCTGAGGCTCGATCTCGGCCCAAATGAACTGCTGCTTGGCCCACCCGATCCCAGCCTCGTAGGCCATGCGCACCGTCTCTTCTCTCTTCCACGCCTCTACCTCTCGTTCGAGGAAAAAGTTGGCTCCATAGGGGTTCAGATCCGTGTTCGGTATCTGCCGCCGGGCGTGTACGGGCAAACGATCCTCGGAAGGGCGGATTGCCGCGTACAGCACATAGCCCAGCAATCCCAGCAGGACCACCAGGACGCTCAGGAGGAACAGCGTACGGCGGTTCATGGCTTGGCCTGACTTTCGGGGTGCTCTCTCAAAGGCTCTACATCCTGAGGTTGGGCGCCAGGGGCACGACGAAGCGCACGGAGGTTCCCTGGCCCACGGTAGATTGCAGCGAGAATCTGCCCTGTATCATCTCTGCGTGCTCTCGCATGTTGATCATACCCATACTACCGCGCGATTCATAGTTACCGAGTGTTTCGCACACGTCGAACCCCTGACCATCATCCCGCACAGTCACATCCAGCGTCTCTTCCTGACGGCGCACTGTGATCCAAATGTTCTCGGCCTGCGTGTGTTTCCTTGCATTGCCAACGGCCTCCTGGATCACGGCGAATATCGCTGACTCGGCCTGCTTGCTCAAGCGCGGCGTGTCCGGATCGGCCACGAGATGAACCCTCAGTGCCTCCGTTTGTGCCAAGTGAGCAGAGTAGGTCTCCAGGGCAGGGGTCAGCCCCTTGGTCTCCAGGACCACCGGCCGCAGGTCAAAGAGCATGGTCCGTAGCTGGCGCATCGCTCGTCCGGCAAGCTCGGAGGCCTCGTTCAGTTCTGCGTCCACCTTGTCGGGATCGCGCTCGAGGAGGACGCGGATGAATTCCAGGTTCATCGAGATCGCGGCCACTAACTGCGTCGGACCGTCGTGCAGGTCTCGAGCCAGTCGTTTGCGCACGTCTTCCTCAAGCGCTACCAGGCGATCGCGCTCCTCCCGCAGGTTCCGATAAAGCTGGGCATTGCGGATGGCAACGGCCGACTGGGCAGCGAGGGCGATGAGCAGTTCCTTGTCGGACTCGTCGAACCGCTCACCGCTCTGCTGGTTGAGGATTTGGAGGACGCCAATGGCTTTGCCTCGATCGAGCAACGGGGCGCAGATGATCGACGTTGTCCTATAGTCCACGCTCTTGCCGATGGCGTCATAGAACCGCTGGTCCTGGAGTGTGTCATCGACGATCACGGCTTCCCCGTGATTGAGCACCCATCCCGCGATCCCCTGGTGGCGTGACATCCGCCTGTCCTGCAGTCTCTCGCCGCCGCCTCCCTCGACGACGGTGAAGACCAGCTCGTCGGTCAGTTCGTCCAGGAGGTACAGGGCGCCGGCACTGGCTTCCATCACGGTCACCGCTGAGCGCAGGATATTGCGGAGCAGTCGGTCGTGGTCTAGCTCGGAAACCAACTTCTGGCTAATGTCTTGTAGCACACGCAATCGCTGGATCTGCCGTTGCAGCACGTCGTGCTGGTCACGTAGGGTGGCATATTCGTGAGACAAGCCCATTTTCTCGATCTCTGATGGGGACATTCCTTCTCCTCGAAGCCCTCACGCTCGAGATGGGAACTGCTATCCTCGATTTTATCACGATCGGTATGCCAGGGCAAACGTCGCTAGCGCAGCGATACCTCCAGCCCCTGATCATCGACGACCATATTGGCACTTGACCGAAAGTTTGCGGAATCGCGCACATAGGCGAGATAGTCGTGCATCGTACGGGCGGCGTTCACCGAATTGTGAGCCAGCACCAGGCTGCCAGGGCGCAGTGCGTGGAGCGCGGCCTGGAGCATGTGGAGATAGATCGACTTGCCCGAGCCGCTGGGGCCATCCGCATCCAGGTAGAGCAGACCGATGGGGTCAGTCACATCACGCAGCCAGGGAATGCCGTCGGCGGCGATGATCTCGGCGAGGCGATCGTGATCGATGGTGAGCACGTTGCGCCGGGCACGGTCGGCCTCTTTGGCACGGATCTCGAGGCCAACCATGCGCTGTGCCTGGTAACACGCGCCCGGTCCGATCGCTGCGCCTGCATTGGAGATGAACGTGTTGCCACAAAAGATCCCTACTGCGACCATAACCTGGGGTTGGGCGATGGCATTGATGGCATAGAGCAGGCGCTGCATGCGTGGGCTGATCGCGGTCCACGGGATGTCAAAGTTGTCGCGCACGGCCGAACGATGGGCGAGCATCTTTGCCCGATCATAGTCCCCGCGGGGGAGGATGCCGGCCTGGACGAGCGTGGCCAGCGCTCCATCGACCACCACGATCTCACGCTCCAATGGCTCGATCTCGCGGTGTGGATCGTGCCACTTGACCTCATATTGTCGCCACTGCGCTGCTTCGTAGACGTGTGACACGGCTCTTCCCTCTTGACTAGTCGGACAAGGTCCCGCGCTCCGGGCGGCCGGAGAGCATCCTGAGCAGCCCGATCACTGCCCCTGCCACGAGGCCGAAAACGACGGCGGCCTTCATGTCGAACAGGACCTGCGCCTCACCGCTGACCTCTCTGGCTGCCAACAAGACGACTTTCGAGTTGCCGAGTTCGGCACGCCCGGCAACCGTGGCGACGGCAACGCTTGAGTTCAGCGTGACTGTCTGGCCGCGGACGAACACCGCGGCGCTGTCAGTCAGTTCGATAGAGTCTGCTTGGGTGCTAACCACCGCGCTGTCGCGCAGTTCTGCACTTGCCGTGTCGATGCGAAGCGCCGCACTGCTGTTCAGGTGGACGGTTTCAGCCTTGATGGTCTGTGCGCTGCTCTGGCGAATGTCTGCCGTCGTGGCGACGATCGATCCCGCTTGCCCTGATTCCACGATGATCGCCTCCTCGCCGGCCTCGCCGTCTGGCACTTGCTCCTCATCGGGAATCAACTCACCCAGCAACTCGTCACGCTCGATCTCTTGGTCCATTTTGGCTTCCTTTCCTGCACGGTTCTCTGGAGCCTCGGACGAAGGTTCAGAACTCGAGGCCCCAGGTCTATGAATGGGCTTCTGTGCCGCATGGCATCTCTGCCGGGCCATTATAGCATGGTTTGGCACCCTGGGAAAAGCCCGGTGGGCACAAGCTTGTCATTTCCATCTCTTTCCACTATAATCGATCGCTATGGTGCATCGAACCCGTGCGAAAGGCGCGAAGGACAGGGCGCTGGCAATGAAGAGGATATCCAGGTGCCTCTTGCGAATGGTCACGATACTGGCCTGGTTGGCGTGCCTGGGTGCGTTCTCGGCTGCCGCGAGCGCATCCCCGACGACAGAACTGCTGGTCAAGCTGTCTCCCCAGGAGCTAGAGGATGGTGCGCGCGCGCTGTCGGCTCGCTCGATCGAAGGGTGGACCCCGGTAGGCGTGCCCGGCTGGCTCCGCGTCCGTGTTCCTGAGCAACAGCTCGAGCGCGTACGCGCTCGACTCGAGCACACGCCTGGCGTTCTCGCCGTACACACAGACCATCCCGTGCGCGTCGCACTTGTGCCCGACGACACGTACTGGCCTTCGCAGTGGGCGTTGGCCAAGATCAACGCGCCTGATGCCTGGGATCTGACCACCGGCCGTGTCGAGGTGGTGATCGCCGTCCTGGACACCGGCATGGAACTCTCTCATCCCGATCTGTCCGGGCAGGTATGGGTAAACCCCGGGGAGACGCCCGGAAACGGGATAGACGACGACGCCAACGGCAAGGTGGACGACCTCCACGGCTGGCAGTTCCTGGAGATCGGGGAGAGCAGCAACGTGAGCGACGACTACGGGCATGGCACGCACGTCTCAGGGATCATCGCCGCGGCCGGCAACAATGGGACGGGTGTCGCCGGGATGGCCTGGGGAAGCAGGCTCATGGTCGTCAAGGTCCTGGACAACGAGGGCAATGGCCGGTATTCGGATGTGGCCGCTGGCCTCGTCTACGCTGCGGACAATGGCGCCCAGGTCATCAACGTGAGCCTGGGGGGAGACGAAGACCTGCCCGTGCTCAGGGACGCGGTGGACTATGCTCGCGCACGCGGAGCATTGATCGTCGCTGCTGCGGGCAACTACTGTCGCGGGCAGTACGTACTCTTCCCTGCCGCCTATGGTAACACGATCGCCGTCGCCGCCAGCGACCGAGACGACCGGTTGGCCTACTCCTCCTGTCGGGGTCCCGAGGTGGACCTGACCGCACCCGGAGAGAGTGTGTACAGCACGTGCCTGGGCGGGGGATACTGCTCCAGTTCGGGCACCTCGATGGCAGCCCCGCACGTATCTGGCCTGGCTGCTTTGATCTGGTCTCACCATCCCGAATATGCGCCCGGGCAGGTCCGCCACACGATGTGGGTCACCGCTGAGGCACTGCAGGAGCCGTACACGGGTTGGGGGCGTATCGATGCCGGGCGCGCGCTGTCTTTGGAGCTCTATGTCCTTCACTTCCCATCCATCACTCGCGGCGCGGACCCCTAGGAGAGTGTGAGCATGCAGACCTCTGGCGTGGCCCGAGGACCTCTGGCAGACAGGAGACCGGGCAACTTGAAGAGATCGTGGCTGCTCCTCGCCCTGATTCTCACCGGCGCGGTGACCCTCAAAGCTGCGTTGCTGATCACCGAGTCGATCGCTTTTACCTCGGACGAAGCGGTCATGGCGTTGATGGGCAAGCACGTCACCCAGGGTGAGATCCCCATCTTTTACTATGGGGAGGCCTACGCGGGCAGCTTGGATGCAATGCTGATCGCGGTGGCCTTTGCGCTCGTGGGACAGTCGGTGATCGCCCTGCGCCTCGTGCAGATCCTCCTGTACGTGGGAACGATGATCGTGACCGGCAGCCTGACCCGGAGCATCTACAAAGACGCTCCGGCAGCCTGACCCGGAGCATCTACAAAGACGCTCCGGCAGCCTGGTTTGCCATGGCCCTAATGGCTGTTCCCCCGGTGCTGCTAAGCCTGCACACCACTGCGGGGCTGGGAGCCTATGGGGAGACGTTGCTCATCGGTGCCTGCCTGCTGTGGATCGGCCACCGGCTGCTGACCGATGGGGGGCATTCCTGGCTGCTGTGGGGCGCGTTCGGCCTGCTGGCTGGGGTGGGCTTTTGGACGTTCGGCCTGATCGCAGTCTACCTGTTCCCCGTGGCCCTGCTCATGGTGCGAAAGCTCAAGTGGAGATGGGCTGGGCGCTACCTGCTCTGCGCACTGCTCTTTGTCGTCGGCAGCGCGCCATGGTGGTGGTATAACCTGACCAACGACTGGGCGGCCCTGAAGGTGTTCTACGACCCCGGGGCGGGCACGGCGATTGCTCAACTCACTCTTGGAGAGAGAGTGCTGGGATTCTTGGGGCTCGGACTGCCGGCTCTGATGGGCCTGCGGCCCTCGTGGTCCATCGAATGGGTCTCTTGGCCCCTTTCACCGTTGATTCTCGCCCTTTACCTGGCCATAGTGGTATATGGTGTGCGCCGCGGTCTATCCAAGGCCGATCTTGGACACCGCATGCTCTTGCTGTTTATCGGGCTCTTTTGCCTTTCGATGATCGGTACGCGCTTTGGGGCAGACACCTCGGGCCGCTACATGCTGCCGCTCTATGTGGCCCTGTATCCTCTGTGTGGCGTGTGGTTGAGCTGGCTGCGAGAGCACCAGAGGTGGTGGGCGACCGTTGTCCTGGTGTTCGTTCTCGGTTTCAACCTGCTGGGCAATGTCAAGGCAATGGTCAGCGAGGAAGGGCTGACGACCGAGTTCTGGAGCACCGTTCGCTTTGACCGCACATCCGATGCGGCGCTGATCGACTTTCTGCTGGATCACGACCTGCACTATGGATACAGCAATCGCCACACCCACTTCCGGATCGACTTTCTGTCGGATGAGCGGGTGCTCCTGCTGCCCAGGCTGTCGTCTCGCTCGGGTCTGTGCATCAACCTGGATGGTCGGGGGGACCGCTATCCGGCCTACACAGAGCAAGTGGAAGGCAGTCCCGTCGTATTCTACGTGACGACCGCGCAGCCCTACCTGGACGAGCTGCTGCGCGATCGTTACGCTGACCTGGGGATCACATACAAGGAAGAGGAGATGGGTCCCTATCGAGTGTTCTACGATCTCTCAAGCCGGGTCTCGCCTGGAGAGATGTGTGATTCTGAGGATGGGCGTTAGCAGAGTCGCACTTAGAACTGGAAATGCTGTGCATCCTTCACTATACGTTGATGATAGTCTTTGATGTACTGCTGCAGCTCGTCCAGCATCTCTTTCCACTCTTTGCTCGTGAGCGCGGCCTCTAGCTGCTCGTCTTGCTTTTCCCGAGTCACGATGCCAAGTAGAATGTCTGGCGCCTCGCCATAGAGCGTGTACCATGCGTCCCTGAGTTCGAGCCCCAGGATGGGCAGCTTGCTGATGAACTCACGGAGCCGGTGAAAGTGTTCTCCCTGGGTTTGGGCACGGATGTTCCAGGTAAGGAGCGCCTTTTTTTTCATCGCATTGTCTCCAAGTGAAGCGCGGGTACGAATGGCCTGGGATGGCAGCCACTTACCTGCTCGTCATTCTGATGCTTCCTCATGCCAAAGCAGTTGTATCTTTTCCAGCAATTCCTCGGTTGCCGCGTCCGGATCATCGCTGAACCCTGGGGCGTTCAGAATGCGGCGAAAGAGGGCAGGCAGGCTCAGATCCAGTGGGTTGAGGGTAGGATATTGTTGAGTCAATACCTCGGCGATGGCTTCCGGGTCATTCCAGTACAGCGGAGCTGCAGATTCGATCTCGCAAGCGGCCTCGCCGGCTCCCTCCAGTTCGTCGCCGACCAGCTCCTGGGCCTTTTTCAGGTTCCCTTGGCGTCGATAGTAGTCGGCCAAGGCCATTTTGAGGGCGTCGGCAGCCAGCACAGAGCAGTGTACCTTGGTCGGCGGCAGTCCACCCAGCGCCTCGGCGATGGCCTGGTTGGTCAGTGTGAGTGCCTCGTCGATCGTTTTCCCCTTGATCATCTCGGTCGCGATCGAGCTGGTGGCGATCGCAGCGCCACAGCCGAACGTCCGAAATTTGACATCCGCGATCCGGTCGTCCTCTACCTTGATGGACATCTCCATCATGTCGCCGCAGACGGGATTGCCCAGCTTGCCCACGCCGTCTGCATCCTGAATCACGCCCACGTTGCGTGGATTCGTAAAGTGGTCAAGGACCTGTTCGCTATACTTCATAATGTGTCTCCTCCAGGTGTGGGTTTCAGGCCCATTGTACCATTCTCTTTCTCCTTTTGCAAGGTATCACGGAGACGGGAGGAGGATCGTCGAGTTCCTGGGGGTCACTGGTTTGCCGTCCCTCTCCTCTCGTGCTATACTCGGCGATCGAGAAAGGCGGTGGTCATGACCGAACGCCCAAACGTCCTCATCCTCCACGCTGACCAGCATCGCTGGGACTGCCTGGGCGCGTACGGAAACCCCGACCTACAGTCACCCCACATTGATGCCCTCGCGGCCGATGGCGTGCGATACGAGAATCACTTTTGCTCCTTTCCGGTCTGCACTCCCTCCCGGTATTCGTTGCTGACCGGCCTCTATGTGCACCAGCACCTCGGCTGGACGAATCGCAGCACGCTGCCCGCGGGCGTGGACACCCTTCCTCGCGTGCTCAGGGAGGCGGGCTATCGGACCGCGGCAGTGGGCAAGATGCATTTTTCGCCCACCTACCTCGACGTCGGCTTTGAGCAGATGATCCTGGCCGAGCAGGATGGACCCGGCCGGTATGACGATGACTACCACCGCTGGCTGAGGGAAGAAGGTCTGTGCGACCGGGTGGACTTGGTGGATCAGGTGCGCGAATACCGCCAGAACGCCCCTCAGGTATACTGGGATACCGTCGGGGCGCTCGAGTCCGACCTGGACGAGGATCACCACTCGACGACGTGGATCGCCGATCGGGCCCTCGAGGAGATGGAATCCTGGGAGGGCGGGGGCCATCTGCTGATGGTCGGCTTTATCAAGCCGCACCATCCCTTTGACCCGCCCGCGCCATGGAGCCGCGTGTACGATCCCGATGCTCTGTCCGTCTTGCCCGGTTGGGTTGAGACGTGTCTTCCCCGCGATCTTGCCTTCCATCCAGGATACTTTTCTCACGAGGATCTCACCCAGAGCCAGCTTCGCCGGGTGATGGGCTACTACTATGCGACCATCTCGCAGATCGACCATCACGTGGGGCGAATGCTGAGCTGTCTCAAGCGGAAAGGTCTGTACGAGGACGCCCTGATCGTCTATACCAGCGACCACGGTGACTACTTGGGCTTTCACCATCTGCTGCTCAAGGGCAACTACATGTACGATCCGTTGGTCAAGATCCCGCTGATCGTCAAGTACCCGGGGCAAGCCGGTTCCGGGGAGCGATCCGAAGCGCTGTCCAGCAACATCGACCTGGCCCCCACACTGCTGCGCAGCGCGGGATGCAGCGTGCCGGCAGCGATGAGAGGGCTCGATCTGTTGGGCTGTCCGGAGGGACGAGAGTGGGTGTTTGCCGAAGCAGGGAGGGGACGCCAATACATGGCTCGCACCCAGACGCGCAAGCTCCTGCTCACCCGCGATCAGGGGCCGCTCTTCTTTGACCTGGAGCGCGATCCGCTCGAGCTCCGAGATGTCTCGGGAAATCCGGCCTATCGGGACGAGATAGAAGCACATCGGCAGGCCCTCGCCCAGTGGGCGCTCTTTGACAGTCCCAGCCAGGTGCACCTGGACCGCGGTGCGCCCGTCGCTCGCGGTGACAACGTCCCTCGCGCGGACGACGGGCACGTTGAGCGAGGAATGGCCTACTACCGGCAGGAGATGGACAAGCCGTATACGCTGTCGTCCCAGCAGTGGACGAGCGACCGGCGCAGGGATTGTGAGGGGGTTGGGCACGTATGAGACTGATCTCGTGGAACGTCAACGGCATTCGTGCGGCGTTGCAGAAGGGCTTTTTCGAGTGGCTCAACCGTGAGTCTCCTGACGTGCTGTGCGTGCAGGAAACCAAGGCACACCCTGAGCAGTTGGCCTCGGACCTGCGCCAGCTCGTCCGCTATCACTCGTACTGGAACTCTGCCCAACGCAAGGGTTACAGTGGGGTAGCTACCTTTGCGCGGTCGGAGCCTCTGCGCGTAGCGTCCGGCATCGGTGTGGACGAGTACGACGTCGAAGGGCGAGTGCTGATGACCGAGCATCCGGGCTTCAAGCTGTTCAACGTCTACTTTCCCAACGGGGGGCGTGGTCTGGAGCGGCTCGACTACAAGCTGCGTTTCTATGCTGCCTTCCTGGAGCTGTGCGATACCCTGCATGCCCAGGGCGAGCGCCTGATCGTCTGCGGCGATTTCAACACTGCTCACCGTCCCATTGACCTGGCACGGCCCAAGCAGAACCAAAAGACGTCCGGGTTTCTGCCCGAAGAGCGAGAATGGATAGACCGCTACCTGGCGCACGGCTTCGTGGACTCTTTTCGCACGCTGCACCCGGAGGAGGCGGAGCGGTACACCTGGTGGATGTACATGCGGAATGCCCGCGCCCGGAACATCGGCTGGCGGATCGACTACTTTATGGTGTCAGAGTCACTGATACCTGCGGTCGTCGATGCAACCATTCATTCCGATGTGCCGGGCTCCGATCACTGCCCGATCGGCCTGGAGCTGGACACGGAACGCTTGCCAGATGCCCAGGCGTGAAATGTGATGCTCTTGACTATTTGAGTGGGATATGCTACCATTTGCCTGTCCCATCCCACCCACCTGTTGCGTGCGAACGGACATCCTTTTGCAGACAACAACCAACCCGGTTTCAGCTTTGCTCGCCCCTGGGGCGTTTATCTGATTTTCTCACCTGGAAAGGAGCCAAAGATGGTTAGTGGCAAGGACGAAACGGCAACCTTTGGACGCAAGCTCAAGATGGGCATGGTCGGCGGCGGACGAGATGCGTTCATCGGCGCGGTGCATCGCAGGGCGGCCATGCTGGACGGCGCAGTAGAACTGGTCGCCGGTGCCTTCTCTTCAACGCCGGAAAAATCCAAGCTCTCTGCTCGCGACTTCTATGTCTCTGAGGACCGCGCCTATGGGACCTATCAAGAGATGATCGAAAAGGAGAGGGCGCTGCCCGAGGGCGAACGCATCGACTTTGTCTCCATCGTCACCCCCAACCACATGCACTATCCGATCGCCAAGGCTTTTGTGGACGCCGGGTTCAACGTCGTCCTCGACAAGCCCATGGTACACAGTTCCGAACAAGCCAACAGCCTGATCGCGGCAGTGGAAGAGCAGGACGCCGTCTTTGCCGTGACCTACAACTATACCGCGTATCCGCTGGTCAAGCAGGCGCGGCAAATGGTCCGCGAGGGGAAACTGGGCGAGATCCGCAAGGTGATCGTCGAGTATCCGCAGGACTGGCTGAGGACCAAAGAAGAGGACACCGGTCAGAAACAGGCATCGTGGCGTACCGATCCCAGCCGTTCGGGTATCGCGGGAAGCGTCGGCGACATCGGATCGCACGCCGAAAACCTGGTGAGCACTATCACCGGTCTGGAGATCGCCGAGATCTGCGCCGATCTGACCACGTTTGTTCCCGGTCGCCTGCTTGACGACGACGCCAATGTGCTGATGCACTTTACCAACGGTGCGCGCGGGATCCTTTCCGTTTCTCAGGTGTGCACCGGGCAGGAGAACAACCACAAGATCCGCATCTGGGGTACGGAGGGTGCGCTTGAGTGGATCCAGGAGCAGCCCAACTACCTCACGTACTGGCACGCTGGTGACCCGGTGCAGGTCATGGCACGTGGGCACGACTATCTGTGCGAGGCTGCAAAGCGCGCCACGCGCCTGCCCACAGGACATCCTGAGGCCTTTATCGAGGCTTTTGGGAATGTCTACCTGAATGCCACCGATACCATACGCGCCAAGATCATGGGCGTGGAAGCGACCGAGCTGGAGCGCGACTACCCTACCGTCTATGACGGAGCGCGAGGGGTCTACTTTATCGAAAAGGTGGTCGAGAGCAGCAAGAGCAACGTCAAGTGGCTGCCCTTCCAGTGGACGCCGGGCAAGTAGGGAGACCCGCAGGCTCACAGACCAGCAGCGGGCGATGTCGGGCATCTCGACATTCAACGACCAACGCTCAACCTGTACCGTTCAAGGAGGCACAAAATGGCACGACCTGTCACGCTCTTTACCGGACAGTGGGCAGATTTGCCCCTGGAGCAGCTCGCCAAAAAGGCCGCGGGATTTGGCTACGATGGCCTGGAACTGGCGTGCTGGGGGGATCACTTTGAGGTAGACAAGGCCCTGGCAGAGGATGGCTACGTTCAGAGCCGGTGGGACATCCTGGACAAGTACGGCCTCAAGTGCTTTGCCATCAGCACGCACCTGGTAGGCCAGTGCGTCTGTGATGATCCGATCGACGAGCGGCACAAAGGGATCTTGCCCTCGCGCATCTGGGGGGATGGCAAGCCGGAAGGTGTCCGCCAGCGTGCAGCCGAAGAGGTCAAGAACACCGCTCGTGCCGCCGCCAAGTTCGGGGTCAAAGTGGTCAATGGGTTCACGGGCTCCAGCATCTGGCGTGTGTTGGCCATGTTCCCGCCGGTTCCAGCGGAGATGATCGAGAACGGGTATAAGGACTTTGCCGATCGCTGGAACCCGATCCTGGATGTGTTCGATGAGGTGGGGGTCAAGTTCGCGCTCGAGGTCCATCCATCCGAGATCGCGTTCGACTACTGGACCACCAAGCGAGCGCTGGAGGCGTTGGGCCGGCGTGAAGCCTTTGGCATCAATTATGACCCAAGCCACCTGTACTGGCAGATGATGGATCCGGTGCCCTTTGTCTACGAATTTGGCGACCGCATCTACCATATGCACGTCAAAGAATCGGTCCGCCAGTTGGACGGCCGGAATGGCATTCTCTCCTCCCTGCTCTTCTTTGGCGACCACCGGCGCGGGTGGGACTTTGTCTCGCCCGGGCGCGGTGGCGTCCCCTTTGAGCGCGTGTTCCGCGCATTGAACGATGTGGGCTACAGCGGGCCGCTGTCCGTCGAGTGGGAGGACAACGGTATGAACCGCGATCAGGGCGCTCCGGAGGCGCTGGCGCTGGTGCGACGCCTGGAGCTGACCCCTTCCGACGTGGCGTTCGACGCGGCCTTTGCCTCCAAGGACTAGGTAGAGCGGCTGCTGCGATCTCACACTGCCGGCACCACTGTCCGCTTGTAGTACCCCTGTCCCTCCAGGACGGACGGGTCGGCACAGATGCAGGCGGCGGGCTGTGCCCGGTGCGGGATGTGAGGCACTGAGGAGACCTGTCCGGTTGCTGAGACCGGACAGGTCTCTTTGCTTGCCACGGACGGGGGAGAAGGCTCCGCGGGTGGCGCGTTGGCCCGTCCCGATATATAATGGGTCACGGTGAGGTCAAGGACAGAATATGGAGGACGCTATGCCCGATCGCAAAGGCAAGTACACGACGATCAGTATCCCTCGCGAGTTGTACGAGCGCGTGTCCAAGATCATCGAGGATACAGGCTTTCGCAGCCCGACCGAGTACATCGTCTACCTGACTCGCCAGGCGGTGATCGCCATCGAGGCCGATGGGAACCTGATCCATTCGCTGCCCTACTCGGTTGGACGGACGGATGAGGGTGCGTAGCATGAGCGTGCGGACGCCTGGCCCGGCGAGGTGCGGCGCATGCTCCGTGCATCCGCCCTGCGTGGACGGCGGCAGCCGATGACAGGGAGACGTGTCCTGATCGTGGGTGCAGATGGTGCCGATCCCCGGATCCTCTCCCGCCTGATGGCCGAGGGGAAACTGCCCAACCTGGCACGTGTGTGCGCGCAAGGAATGTGGGGAGCGCTGCGCACGACGTTTCCCCCGGTTTCCCCAGTAGCCTGGATGACCTGCCTGACTGGCGTTCCCCCCGCCGGGCACGGCATTCGTGACTTTATCACCAAAGCGCAGGACAGCTACCTGCCCACCATCGGGCTGTTCCACGTGCGCGCAGGCGAGGATGGCATTCCGGTCTACACCAGCCGGCGCACGGCCCTCACTCTGGGCGAGCGCCTGACTCAGGCCGGGCGGACGTCCTATGTGCTCAAGGTACCGGGCACGTTTCCTCCGGCACCCGTCCGTGGGGGTATGCTCGCCGGGTTTGGCATGCCCGACCTGCTGGGGACGTTCGGCGTGTCTGCCTGGTATACCACGGACGTGCCCAGAAAGAGAGAGGCTGCGCCAGAAGGCGCAGGACTGATCCATCCCTTGATGCAGGCTGGCGGTGGCACGTGGCGCGGCGAGATGGACGGCCCGGCGGGGTCCAAGTGCGCGTTCACGGTGCGCCAGGATGGGAACCGCGTGGTGCTTGCCTTGGGGCTTGATGCCAGGCTTCCCTCCGCCGTGCTGGGCGCGGGAGAGTGGAGCGGTTGGTTGCGCCCGGCCTACGAGGTGCCCGGGCGCGGCGTGGTGCGCGGGCTGTGCCGCTTCAAGCTGATCTCGCTGGGACACGTCGTCCAACTCTATCGCACTCCCATACAGTGCGTGCCGGATGAGCCTCTCTACCCCCTTTCTGAGCCACCGGGGTTTGCGGCGCGGCTGGAGGGCCTGGTTGGGCCCTATGCTACCCTGGGGATGCCCGCCGACATGGACGGCGTGCGACGAGGAGTGGTCGATCTGGACACCTTTATGGAGGACGCGTACGCCAATTGGATCCAGCAGGTAGAGATCGCGCTGCGCCTGATGGACGATCCGTCGTGGGATCTGCTTGTCGCACACCTGTTCACGGCGGACAACCTGCAGCACCTGACCTGGCACTGCCAGGACGCGCGACACCCGGCGTATACCCCTGACCTAGCCCTCCGCTATGGCAGCGCGATCGAGGGCGCATACCGCTGGCTGGACGTCCAACTGGGACGCCTTCTGGACGGCCTTGACTCTGACACGGCACTGATCGTGGTTAGCGATCACGGGGGTGTGCCTGTCTATCGCCTGGTCTATCTGAATGCCTGGCTGGCGTCTCACGGGTACCTGCTGGCCCGCGAGTCGGACAGGGAGGGAAAGGGGGCCAGGCTCGATTGGGATCGCACGCGAGCCGCGATGTATGGCACGGGGGGTATATGGCTCAACGTGCACGGTCGCGAACCAAGGGGGATCGTACCACCCGGTGCGCCCTATGAAGCACTCCGACAAGAGATCACACGGGCGCTCTCCACCTGGCGCGACCCTGAGGACGGTCGACGCGTGGTCAAGCAGGTGCTGTACGGCGAAGACGTATTCGGCCCGGAAGCAAAGGAGCTGGGGCCCGACCTGGTCCCGGCCCTGGAGCCAGGGTATGGGCTGGGACGTGGGGAAGGATTGGGTCGGGTGATGACGGGTACGCCGCTGATCGCACCCAACTACAGTTCGTGGTCGGGCGGACACGAGGGACCCTACCTGCCGCTAGACGTGCCGGGGGTGTGCATTCTCTACGGAGCGGGCGTTCCGAGCGGCGTGCCTATCGGCGACGCTGGCCTGGAGGATATCGCGCCGACCGTTCTCCACCTCTTGGGGCTTGACCTCGCGTCGGAGATGGCCGGGCGTCCCCTTATAGGGGATTGATCCTCCCCCTGTCCTGTGGTAGAATGAATTCATCTGATGCCTTGTGAGCGCCAGGCGAGCGAGGGGATTGAGCCCTTCGCCCGGCAGGCAAGCGGTGCGTCCGTTGAGACGACCTCTATCGGGTGAGAGCGATCGATGGGAGAAGGATATGGAACGTGGGGAGACCCTCTCCAGCTTAAGCGCTAAAGATATGGCCAAGGTGGACGGACTGCTGGCCCAGATCACTTCTGAACAGCGCACCAGGCTGGTGACCTATCTTCGGCGATACGTAGCGCCCTCGACAGCGATGGCCCTCTTTGATGACGGCAAGCTCCTGTCCTTGCTCCAAGACCACGATGTAGACAAAGCAACCGTTATGTTGGGGGATTTGCGGGGATTCGTCGCCTCCATCGTGGCGCAAGAGCGCTCTGCCAGGGGATTGGATCGCATATACGCCGCCCTCGGCAGGTATGTCGCCCGGGTGACAGAGGTCATATTCAAGCACGGAGGGGTCTTTTTCGAGCTAGCGGGCGACCAATTCATCGGTGTCTTTGGAGCGTACATCCCTGATGAGAGTGATGCGCTCAGGGCCGTGGTCGCCGCAACCGAGATCGCCGAGTCCAAGTCCTCGTTTTCCCCCCTCAGCGAAAACGGCATCGGCATCGCCGTGTGCACAGGGGGCAAAGTGCGCATTGGGGATATCCCATCGCGTGGCAGGGCAGAATTCGCGGTGATCGGCAGTCTGATCAGCCGGTCTTCCAGGGTGCAGGATGTCATCAAGAAGAGCGAGTACAGGAGAATTCCCGGGCTAGAGATCTACCTGGACGACGAGACCTATGAGGCTGTGGCGCCATGGGTGACGTGCGAGAGCATAGGCAGTCCGAAACTGCGCAGCTTGGGCAGGCGAAAGCTGTACAAGCTGCAGGCTTGGCACAGAGATCCGTCCCTGTCGGGCACAGATGACCAGACCGCTCTCGAGCGAGTCAATGCACTGGCTAGTTTGGTCGAGGGATTCTCTCAGAGGAGGATCGCCCAGGGCATCCGCGGAGCGTTCGCGGAGGTAGCCAGGACGTTGAGCGCGGGGCTCGACCTGGATGAGACGCTGGCGAGCATCATCGAGAGTGTCGGTAGGATCATCTCGGCGGACAAGGGGTCGGTGTGGCTGTGGGATGAGGTGGAAGGCAGGCTTGAGCCCCGGGCGACGCTGGACCCGAGCGAGTTGTCCAAGATCCCGTCGATCGCGTTCGAGATGGATGCGGAGGATGTGCCCGGGGAAGGGATCATCGTCTGGGTGGTGCGGCACCGGGAAGCAGCGCTGGTAGAGGATGCCCAGGTCGATCCGCGCTTTTCGGAGGCGGTGGACAAGGCAGCCAAGAGCCAGACGCGTTCGGTGCTCTGCGTGCCGATGATCGCGCAGGACAGGTCGATCGGAGCGATCGAGTTGATCGACGAGAAAGAGACGGTCAAGTACACCTCTGAAGACCTGGACCTGCTTGCCTCCATCGCCACGTCCGCCGCGATCGCCGTCCAGAACACCCGCCACTACGGCGAACTCGAAGATTCCTATCGCGCTCTGGAAGCAGCTCGCGAACGGGAAACTGAGATCCAGCGGCGGGAGCTCAGGCTCGAGAAACTGGCTGCTATGGCCGACATTGCGACGAACATCGTGCACAAGATCGACGGCAACGTGGGGCTCATTGATCTGAAAATCGACAGGCTGGAGCGCAGCCGGGACAGGGGTGACTTGGTGGCCGACGAGCGTATCTAGGAGGGGCTGGACCTGATTCGCAGAAAGGCGCAAGACACCTTGACCCTGGCGGAGAACATCAGGAAACCGTTCGCCAGGTCCAGCATCCGTGCCGAGCCTATCGATGTCAACGAGTCTATCCGGCGGGTGATCGAGGGCATCGACAAGCCGCCAGATGTGCAGATTCTCTTCCGTGACGACCCGGGTGTGCCACCGGTACAGGCGACGATGCAGCTTGACGAGGTGTTCGATCACCTGGTCAAGAACGCCCTCGACGTACTTGCATCCTACGAGTCGGAGCAGGATAAGCGGATCGAGATCGTTGTTCAGTGGCCAGAGCAAGAGAGCGTCACGGTCTGCGTGTCAGATTCGGGCCCGGGGTTCCCAGAGGACAGGGAGCCGTTCCTGCTGGGGTCCAGCACAAAGCCGAAAGGGCTGGGGCTCAGCCTATGGTGGTCTCGCCTCTACCTGCAGCGGATCGGTGGAGACATCGAACTGGTGGACCGCGAAAAGCCGGGCTGCACGTTCAGGGTCAGGATCCCCGCGGACGTGGGGTAGAGGCAGCGTCTGGGAGGTCGGGATGGCCAAGATACCGCGCACGCTGATCGTCGAGGATGACGAGGACTGGCGACAGCAGGTGAAAGAGATCCTTCAAGACGAAGGGTACCACGTCAGCCTGGCGACCACGTTGGAGCAGGCGCGGGCGATCGTGGACGCATGCTCCATTGACGTGGCGATCGTGGACATCAACCTCACGGACGTCACGGCGAATCGTGATGGCATCGCGTTCCTTCGGT
>JADHXD010000037.1 GCA_016783145.1 Anaerolineae bacterium | reverse complement strand
CGCGCGCGATCTGTACCAGCGGAGCCTGGCCATCCGGCGACGCCTGGATGACCGGCGGGCCATCGGCAGCCTGCTCAGCAACCTGGGCATTGTAGCCCGCCGCCAGGGCGACCTGGAGTCAGCGCACGCGCTGTACGCGGAGAGCCTGTCGGTTCGACGGGCTCTCAACGACCGCTGGGCGATCGCGGTCACACTGAACAACGTGGGAAACTTGGCTTTGGACCAGGGCCGAACGGCTGAGGCGCGCTCCTGCCTGGAAGAGGCGGTGTCCTTGCAGCGCGAGGTGGGGGATCGGTGGATGACCGGCAACGCGTTGAACAACCTGGGCAACGTGGCCCGCGCTCAGGGCGACTATGAAGGAGCCCTCGCCCTGTACGGGGAGAGCCTGGCGATCTATCGGGACCTGGAGGACAAGTGGGCGCTTGCCTACCTGTTCGAGGACGTGGCCTGGATGGCAGCGCTGCGCGGAGCGGGCCGGTGCGCGCTGCGCCTGGTTGGCGCAGCCGCCGTGCTGCGCGAGCAGATCGGAGCCCCCCTCACCCCCACGGAGACCAAGAAACTGGACAGCGCACTCGAACCGGCGAGGGCGTCGCTCAGCGAAGCGGATCAAGCTGAGGCCCTGGCTGAGGGGCGGGAGATGACGCTTGAGGGCGCGATGGACTGTGCGATAGGAGACGCAGCTCACCACTGAGCGACGGGATTTCTGGGATGGACAGCCGCCCCTGGCTGGAGAGTGCTCTAGCAGGGGCGGCTGTGCTGATCTTGCGGTGTGCGGACGGCAAGTCGCGCACGGGGGGCGGTCCCTGGCGCCCCGGCGGGATGCTTCGCGAGGATTGGGGCGCAATAGGCTGACCTCCCTGTACCGGTACTTGTTTTTTCGCAGTTTGTCGTTTTTCTCCGCTTGTCTGGGAAGGCGAGCATCCTCTGCGATAGTACCGTATTGGCTATTCTATTATACCATACAGGTTACCACCTGTCAAGGGTGATTCGTGGCACTATACGGCTGTTGCAAAGTCCGAGGAGTGAGCATCCCCTGATGCGAATGGCATCGACGAAGACCGCTCCGCATCAGGGGATGCTCCGCTCCTCAGTCAAGTCAAGCGACAATGCAACAGCCGTAGTGGCGCTACGACAGTCTCCGTCGTAGCGAGAAGACGCTGCGATCTGGGCAACCACAAGGGTTGTCCCTACCGTCCGGTGGTGGAATGAGGGTTGCTGACCTGGGGGTCGAGGCAGGGAGACCCTGCGGCACCTGTCGGGGCGCGCCGACGGAGACCGTCGGCGCGAGAGAATCGCAAGTCCCCTGCGAGGAGCTATGACGAACCGCTTGCCCCACGGCGACTTGTAGCACAAGCGGGCCGCTTGTGCTACGGTTGGGACCACAGGCCCCTGCGAGGAGCTTTGAGGAGCTGCTGGCCTTGACCCGTCTTGTCCAGGACGGGGCGCTACTGCGGGGAGCGAAAGCGCAAAGGCGCGACGACGGTCTCCGTCGTCGCGAGGATCCGCGGCAGAGACCCCGGCCTTGCCACCCGCGCCTCCGGCACGGATGCAGGCAGGATGCTCCGCGACCCCGGCCTTGCTGCTTGCTCCAGATGGCAGGATCGGGTACAATGAGGGTAGGGGAGCTTGGTGCCGGAACTATGCAGGCGCGTACCGGCCTTGCCGGTACCACGCACCCGGCTCGCCAGCACGGCGTACCGACTTTGCCGGTACATCGTGCCAAGGCGCGCTATGACGTCCAAGTGCTCGGGCGGTCTTTTGGACGCCCACGCTCTGCCCGGAAGGAGCCGTGCCCATGCTCTCGGAGCACAACCGCTCCAGAAAAGCCACGACCCACATCTCTGACCTTGCCCTTACCGTGGCGATCTCCCTGGTCAGCGTGATGCTGCTCGTCTGTCTGGCTCGATCCACCTCTATACCGGTGTCCGCGTCGTCGCCGGGGGTCAGCGAGTACGAGGGCCGCAAGGCCTTGCTGCCGATCAGCGCGACCCTCCCCTTTGTCGATGACCCCATGAGAGAGATCGAGACCGACCTCGATCGGCGTCCTTTCGATCAGATCAACGCGCTGGCCTGCCCCAAGCTCGTCGACAACGCCGTTGGCTGGTCGGTGGAGGCGCGCACGGGGGGTCGTCCCTTTATGGGGTTCGATGACATCCGGGTGGATGGCGTGCCGTGGACCCCGGAGCCCTGCTCGCCGGGGAGCAGCAGCATCCCACAGTCCGAGCTGGATGGACACTATGGCGCGGGCAAGGGCGTCAACCGCCTTTGGTTTGTTCACCGGTCGGGCGACGGGTATCCCGTGGTGCTGGCCATGACGCCTGACGGGTTCTTGAACGTCGCGGGCGCCGAGTCTCCACTGCGGATGGGGGCAGCGGCACGCGTGGGCTTTATTGGCGAGCCGTTCACGGAAAACGACCTCCTGCAGCACGTCGACCAGGTGCACATCGTCGCGGTGGACGACGAGACGATGGTGGTCGTCTATGACATCCATTCGCAGGCCGGAGAGGGCGTTCTAGAGGTCGAGATGCGGTGGATCGAAGCCGCGGGCAAGCCCGAGCTGCACTTTCGCTCGGCGCACGCCCTCCGGTCGGAGCTGGCCCAGTCGCACACGATGCTGGGGTTCGCTGGCCTGAACTTTATGAGGGGACCTACGCTGTCCGGACGCCTGTCCTCTGGGACGGGCGAAGGGGGCATCGAGGCCTTTCACGATGGCCGGTCCGTCTACCTGGTGCACGAGAGCGGTGCGGTCACGCGCGACCTCCTGATCCCGCCGGCAGTGACCGGCACCGTCGTCCTGGAAGAGCTCTCGACGAACGTGCGGGCAGGCTCCAAGCTGGTAATGGACCAGCCTCAAGATGCGCAGGCTTACTTCTCAAGATACCCGAATCCCCCGTACTCTGAGCGCACCGACCTGATCCTGACACTCGAGAGCAGCACGGTGGAGCCCCTATCCGTGCGGAAAGCACAGGTGGCGGTGGACCTGTCCAGCGCCAATCCCGAGGCGAGCGAGACGGCAAACGTCTTTTTCGCTGCGGAATTGCCCCCCGGCGAGGTATCCGAGTTCTCGTACACGCTCGCTCTGGGGGCGGAGGATTACGAGGGGCTCTACCCGGCCCAGGGACAGGGCATCGTGTTCGTCTCCGGCCGCTCGGGGAGCGGCACGCGGCTGTACTACCTGCCTCTGGATGAGAACCTGGCCCCGGCAGGCGCACCACAGCCCCTGACCGACGGGGTGATCGCCGATCCTCAACGTCCTGCCCTCTCCGCAGATGGGCGGACCGTGATCTTTGATGCGGATGACTATCAGCCCGTGGACCCCGATCAAGCCTCCCACCAACGGATCTACACCCTGGACCGCCTCAGCGGCGCCGTTCGCCGGCTGACGGTCGATCCGTACGGGTCGAGCGAGGACTGGGGAGGCCGCTTCAACGGGGACGGGTCGCGTTTTGCCACGTTGACGAGCCGGTGGGGCCCGACCTATCACCTGAACGTCG
The DNA here is from genome assembly GCA_016783145.1 of Anaerolineae bacterium. GTDB lineage: Bacteria > Chloroflexota > Anaerolineae > JAFGEY01 > JAFGEY01 > BS750m-G44. Next base: position 33,681 of record JADHXD010000037.1, on the reverse strand, counting down.
AAGAGACCGCTGTGGGCCTGGGGGCGGGCTTTGGGCACTCGCTCACCGTCGCCTCCAGCGCGGACTGGTGTCAGATCAAGGATGAGATCGCCTTTGTCGACCACGAGGGGCTGCACATCCTCGACGTCGAGACCCGTGCCCTGACGGATGTGATCTCGGACACGATGACGGCGGCCCTCAGGTTCTCACCGGACTGCGAGCGCATCGCGTACGGCACGGCATCGGGGCTGTACGTGGTGAACCGGGATGGCACCGGCAACACGCTGGCCTTCGCCGGTGGCGACCCAATGGGTCTCACCTGGGTGGATGAGACCCATTGGGTCGTCCAGCACGCGGTGGAGGGCAATACCGACCTGTATCTCCTCGATATCCTCACGGCAGAGGCCGTGCGGTTGACCACAGATCCAGCGGCGGATACAGAGCCGGCCTTTGTGGGGGCGATCGGACCGGTGATCCGCATAGACGCACCAGGGGACGGCGCCCAGACCGGGAGCCCGGTCCGGGTTTCCGGGTTCGTAGGGTCGTCAGGAGCCCCCTCGGTGACCGTGAACGGGATAGGCGCGCTCGTAGAGAGGGATCGCTGGGTTGCTGAGGTCACCCTGGGGGTGGGCGAGCACACGTTGAGCGCAGAGTGCACGGACCCGGGGACGGGACTGTCGGCCCGCGACGAGATCAGCGTGACCGTGGAGCCCATACCCCCGTCAGGCGTGAGGATCGACGGTCCAACAGCGGGCATCGTCTCGAACACGTACACCTTAACCGCCTCTGTCGATCCGCTCACCGCCACGCTGCCGATCACCTACGTGTGGCACGCGGCAGGGCGGTCGCCGGTGATGAGGTCGGGCGGCTTGAGCGATTCGCTGGCCCTCGACTGGGAAGCGCTCGGCGGGCAGGCGATCACCGTCACCGCGACCAACGTCAGGGGGACGGTCACCGGTACCCACGCGATCACACTGTATACGCCGGTGCAGGCCTCCTTTGTCGCCTCGCCGACCGAGGGCATCGCCCCGCTGACGGTCGTCTTGACCAATACCTCGACCGGGGAGTATACCGAGAGCCTGTGGGACCTGGGCGATGGGGTGACCCGCACGCAGGAGAGCCTGACACACACCTATGCAGCGGCGGGGATGTACACGGTCACGCTCACGGTGGGCAACCCGGGTGGATCGGACAGCGAGGTCAAGGCGAGCTACATCTCTGTGAGGTCCAGGGTGTACATCCCGCTGGTCCTAAAGTCTTGGCGCCCCCCCGTGCCCACGTTCTATGGGTACGGTATCCAGGTGCACGGGTATCACAAGCTGCCCGAGTCGATCGCAGCGGTGCAGGACCTGGGCATGGAGTGGCTCAAGCAGCAGGTTCGCTGGGAAGATATCGAGGGGACCAAGGGGGACTATGGCTGGGCAGGGCTGGATGAGATCGTGAACCGGTGCCGTGCGGCGGGGATCAAGGTCTTGTTCAGCGTGACCGCCGCGCCCGGCTGGGCGCGCAGCGGCAAACCAGGTGATGGGCCGCCAGATGACTACCAGGACTTGGCCGACTTTATGGGGGCGATGGCCGCACACTTTCGGGGGCGGGTGGATGCCTACGAGGTCTGGAACGAGCAGAACCTGAAGCGCGAGTGGGAGGGCGTGCCGTTGAGCGCGGCAGACTATGTGCGGCTGCTCGAGGGCGCATACTGGGCGATCAAGGCCGCCGACCCGGAGGCCATCGTGGTCAGCGGAGGGCTCACGTCCACCGGCATCAATGACGGCGTCTGGGCCATAGACGACCGCCTGTACCTGCGGCAGATGTACGATGCCGGGCTCAGGACCTACTGCGATGCGGTGGGGATACATCCCTATGGCTTTGCCAACCCGCCCGAGGTGTACTATACCGGGGGGGACTATGACCCGACACGCGGGTACGACGATCACCCCAGCTTTTTCTTTCGGAACACGATGGAGGACTATTACCAGATCATGCAGGCCAACGACGATGGGGTCAAGCGCCTCTGGGCCACAGAGTTCGGATGGGGGACGGTCGATGGGATGGGCGTCGACCCTAACCCGGGCACAGAGTACACCCGAGACATCGATGAGGCACAGCAGGCCGATTACATCGTGCGCGCTTTCCAGTGGTCGCGGAATTGGGGGCACGCCGGGGTGATGACCCTCTGGAACCTGAATTTCTGGCCCGTAGCGGGCACGTACAGCGAGATGTCCAAGTACAGCATCGTGCGTTATGACTGGTCGCCCCGCCCGGCGTACAGCGCGCTCAAGCATATGCCCAAGTGATGAGCTTATTGGAGGGGGTGCCCTCGGCTGGTGACACGAGCCAGAGGGGATCAGCGAGGGGCTCGGGGCCTCCACAGGCCTCCGAGCCCCTCGCCGACGTCTCCACGCCCGGGAGATCGTTCCCACGCCGCGTCCGCTGCGCCCCTACGGGCTCTCCCCGGGGTGTGCCCCGGCGAGAGAGGGCGCTGCCAGATCGGCCACGAGCATCAGCAGGGACGCGTCCTTTTCACCCAAGGAGGACGATGCCTGGCAGTGCACGGTGATGCCCCCCACCGCCCGGCCCCCCGCCGTCACGGGCACAGAGATCACCGAGCCCGTCTGCGCAACCAGCAGTGGATCGCGTGCGAGACTCTCCCCCGCCTGACTGCTCGCCGCGAGGTCCTCCACGATGTAGGGTCCGCCGCGGTTCACGCATTCCCTGAGCAGGACGGAATCGGCTACTGCCACGCCGTCTAGCCGAGCCAGCGCAGCCCGGCTCGCACTGCCGGCGGTGGACAGCAGCGCAGCACCTTTGCCATCCCTGTCCAGCGCAAACACGCTCACAAAGCAGGGCTCAAAGCGCCCCTGGATCTGCTCTGCCGCCTGCCTGGCGAATTCCTCCGGCGGGAGCCCCCCCGCGGCAAGCCGCCCGACCTGAGCGCATAGATCCAGACGCGCCTGCTCGTCGCGAACGGCCTGGGTAGCACGCCCAAGCTCCTTCTGGTACCCCTGGACCACGGTGACCGCTTTGTTCAACTGCACGTTTCGCCTGCGAACGAGACGCTCGACGGAGAAGAGCCGCTTCGCCAACTGCCACTGGACGAAAAGCAGGAACAGGGACATGACCACAAAGGCGGCAGCGGCAAAGAACGTCTGTGCGCCCCGTATCTCGCGCGGGGTGTTGCGGTACAGCACAACCACCAGCGCGATCACCGCCACCGCTTCTCCGCCCAGGCTTGCGGCCAGGATCAGGTTCAGGAGGTCAGGATGTGTCGCTCCGTGATCCGGAGACACGGTGACGCCCTCCAAGGACGGCGCACCGCTCGATGTACGCGTCTCACCCGGGCGCACCGCCGCGGATTGGGCGCTCGGGCTTGGGTCGCGCTTGGGGACCGATCCTGAAAAGAGCCCCTCCAGCCGCCCCTCCCACTCCTCCTCACTCATACTCCATCACCTCCTTGGCAAGCGCACGGTACTGCTGTGCTGCTCGGGTGCTCGGGCTGTAGACCGTGATCGGCTTGCCCTGCAGAGGACCCTCGCGAAGCTTGGTGTCGATGTCGATCACGGTGTTGAAAAGGGCATTGTCGTACGTGTCGTGCATGCGTTCCAACATTCTGCCGCTGATGGCGTTCCGGCGGTCGTACATCGTGACCAGGACCCGGTAGCGCAGGCCGGGATTGGTCCGGCGCCGCGTCAGGTTGACCAGCACAAACACGTTCTCCAGCGACTTGAGGGCATAGTACTCGGCCTGAGTGGGGATGATCATCAGATTGGCCACGGTCAGGGCATTGAGGGTCAGTGGCCCCAGAGAGGGCGGGCAGTCTATCAGCACATAGTCATAGAGCGCGGGATTCAGTTCGGACACCGCGTTTTTGAGCCGGACCTCATAGGCCTCGCTTTGGTAGAGTGCCCTGTCCAGGAGCGCCAGGGAGGCATTGGCGGGCAGGATGTTCAATCCCATCACGGTGGTCCTCTGGCTGGCGTTGAGCAGCGTGGCCTTGCCCTCCAGTACGTCGGACACGGTACAGGTCAGCGACCGGGGCAGCAGCGTCAGGGATGCGGTCAGGTTGGCCTGAGGGTCCAAGTCCACAAGCAGGACCGTTCGCCCCATCTCTACCAGGCATCCCCCCAGCGAGAGGCAGGTGGTCGTCTTGGCCACCCCCCCCTTTTGGTTAAAGACCGATATGAAATATGTCATCCGTTTGCGTCCAGTGTATGTCGAGCTGCGTTGCATGCCTCAAGTTGCAGCTTGCTGTGCGGGTTCAGTGTGTTCTTGTGTATTATTATACCTCTACTCTTGGCAAAGTCCAAGTATAGACATGCCTCTTGATCTCCGGGCCAATCTATGGTATAATCCAGGTATAAATTTGGTTACTGCTTGGTAACCAAGCACTCATCACCGCCTGCAGAGAGGCAGGCAGAAAGGAGACAGGACAGTGAACGACAAGAGGTTCAGAATGAAGAGGAGGTGGCTTGCCGGGATCGTCATCCTCCTCAGCGTGCTGCTTTTGGGAGGCCAGGGTCCGCACACGCCGCAGTACGCGCTCGGTGACATCCCCTTGGACCCGGAGACGTACCAGAAGCACCTGAAGGTCCGGCCTATGGATATGGCTGAGGCCCTGGAAACATCCTACGATGCCCGAGATTACGGCTGGGTCACCCCGGCCAAGGACCAGAAGTCGTGCGGGTCCTGCTGGGCGTTCGCCAGCGTGGGGGCGATGGAGTCGCACATGCTCAAGGCGTACGGCGCCGGGTACGAGGAGGACCTGTCGGAGCAGCAGCAGGTCTCGTGCAACACGGCTATGTGGGGCTGCAGCGGCGGGAACTCGAGCGCGATCCGCTACTGGGAGCCCACGGGCCCTCTCTACGAGCTCGACTTTCCCTACACCGCGTCCGACTCGACGTCCTGCGTTGAAGACAACTACACGCAACTTGGCTACCGCGTGATCGACTGGCACACAGTAGGTAGCAATGATTTCAAGAACTCGCTGTACACCTACGGACCGAGTTACTGGCGGTATACCGTCTACAGCGACTTTTTCACGTTCTGGAACTATGGCAACCCCGGAGATGTGTATGTCAACCAGTCCAGCTCCTACGAGGGAGGGCACGCGGTGCTGCTCATCGGCTGGGATGACGCCAAGGGTGCCTACCTGTGCAAGAACAGTTGGGGCGGTGGCGGCCCGAACAACGACGGCACGTTCTGGATCTCCTACTCGGGACATTACAACAACCTGAGCTTTGGCATGGCGAATTTCAGCCTGACGTCCCTGACCTGCTCCTCAGACGCCGAGTGCAACGATGGCCTGTACTGCAATGGGACCGAGACCTGCGCGGACGGCGCCTGCCAGGCCGGCAGGCCGCCTGCCTGCGACGATGGCGAGTTCTGCACCGGCACGGAGTTCTGTGATGAGGTGAATGATACCTGCGCTTCGACAGGGGACCCGTGCGGGTCGGGCACCGTCTGCACCGAGGCCACCGAAACCTGCGACCTGCCCAACTGCGGCAACGGGTTGTGCGACGAGGGCGAGGATTGTACGACGTGCTCTGCGGACTGCGACAGTGGCGCGGGCGGTGGGACGTGTGGTGCCTGCTTCAAGGGCAAGTGTGATGGGGTCTGCCACCCGGTGAAGGAAGGGCCGGAGTGCGCGGACTGCGCTCCAAGCTGGTGCTGCGGCGATGGCGTGTGCGAAGGGGACGAGACGGTCGATACCTGCCCGCTGGACTGTGGCTGCACCGTCACTGGATGCGACGATGGGAATGCCTGCACAACCGGTACCTGCGATCCTGATACAGGGGTGTGCAGCTATGTCTGGCCCTCTTGTGGGCTTGATGATGAGTGCTGCGGTCCTGACTGCGGCGAGAGCGATCCAGACTGCGGCCCAACGTGCGCACCCAAGGGCGATTCGTGTGATGTGCACAGCGACTGCTGCTCGAACAAGTGTCGCGCAGGAACGTGCAAGTGATCGGCCGGTAGCCGGGAAAGGCACTGGCCCTCAGACAAGAACGTAGCCTGGACCCTTCCGCTGCTCCTCGGGGCTGCCGCAGACCATAACGCCGCCCCGTGCTGGTCGACGTGAAGAGCCAGGCAAGTGTACTGCCGACCCCCGGACGCGAGATATCCGGGGGTCGGGCTTTCCCGGGGGCACGCCGTCGTGGGCTGTGTACCGGGGGTATATGGGTTCGAGAGTACAGCCGGCCCCTGCTGGAGGTTGCTTCTGGCGAGGGGCCGGTTGTTGCGTTTATGTGGCTGCTGCGAGTTTTCTCGGCGGGTGCAGGAGAGGTGGAAAGCGGATGGATTTGCCGTTGCGGGGGCAGGGAAGAGCGGATGAATCCGCCACTACAGAGGGCGCGGGGCGCTTGTCGCTTTTGCGCGTGGCGGGGAGATGGGGTACAATGGGGATCCGAGGGGCCGGTGCCTCTACGTGGCACGAGGCCCAACGACGATGTGAGCAGTGAGGGTGTGCGATGGTATACAGGATTCTGATCTGCCTGGCAGTGGCCTTGCTGGTCACCACGGCAAGCGTGCAGCCTACAGCTACCCCTATCCCGACCACGCTTTCAGCCTCCTTTGCCTGGGCCTATCGCGCGGGCGACTATGTCCGGGGGAGACCGGCGGTGAGCGGCAGCGTCGCCTACGTGGGGGCCGACGATAACGCCATGCATGCCGTCCAAGCCGGTACGGGAGAGGCTCTCTGGCAGTACGAGACCGCCGACAATGTCACGTCGTCGCCGCTGGTGCTCGAGGGTGCGATCTATTTTGGCTCCTGGGACGGCGCGGTCTATGCGCTGGACGCCGAAAGCGGCGACCTGCGCTGGCAGTACGAGACAGACGGGTGGGTCACCGCGTCGCCGGTGATGGGCGATGGCATCCTCTACATCGGTTCGCACGATGGCTTTCTCTACGCCCTGGACGTGAACGACGGCGCGCTGGCCTGGCGATATGAGACAGGGGGGCGGATCGAGGGAAGCGCGTCGGTGAGCGAGGACCTGGTGTTCGTCGGGTCGGCTGACGACTACTTGTACGCCCTCGACCAGGCCAGCGGACAGCTTGTGTGGCGCGAGCGAACGGGAGGGGAGATCGTCTCAACGCCGGCAGTGGCGCAGGGGAGGGTCCATGTGGGCTCCCTCGATCGCACGTTCTACGCATTCGAGGCTGCCAGCGGCCAGGTGCGTTGGACCTACGAGGCAGACTATGCCATCGAATCGTCGCCCACGGTGACCGGCGGTATCGTGTACGTGGGCGCGAACGACGGGCGGCTGTACGCGCTGGACGCCCGAGATGGACGCCTCCTCTGGACGTACCAGGCCAGAGACATCGTCCGTTCTTCTCCGGCGGCCTGGGACCGGTTCGTCTTTGTCGGCTCAGACGACGGCTATCTCTACGGCCTGGACCGGGAGACCGGCGCACTGGCCTGGAAGTACCGCACCGGAGAGGCCATCGCGGCAGGCCCCACCGCCGTCGAGGGGAGGCTTTTGGTCGGGTCCATCGACCGGCGGCTGCACGCCTTTGACCTGGAAGCGGAGTGAGGGATGAGCGAACGGGAAGGAAGTGAGGAGATGCGCCGCCGGTCGGGCCCCAGGGCACCCGTCCTGATCGGGCACGTCGCGGGCATCCTGCTGCTTGCCCTCTTGCTTGTGTGGGTCAATCGGGATCACCTGCGCTCGCCGCAGGCGCTCTATCGGGAAGCACAAAGCGCTGAGCCGCGGCGAGCAGCCAGGCTCTACCAGCGGCTGGGGGAGGCGCTGCCTCAGATCGAAGAATATGCCCAGCTTTGGGCCGCCGAGGCGGCCATGCCGGGCCTGGAGGCCGTACGCACGCTGCAGGCCATCCTCGCCTTCCGGCCCGACAGTCCGGCCGCCTACCGGGCACACATCGCCCTGGCGCGGCACTATGCGCGCATCGGGGCATCGAGGGCAGAAGAGGAGTACCGGGCGGCGCTGGCAATGGAGGACAGCCACGCCCTGCGCCTGGAGCTGGCCAACTACCTGGAGGCCCAGGGGGAGGACGAGGGAGCGTACGCCGAGTATCACGATCTCTTGAGTGAACAGCAGGATGCCTTTGCCGGCATGCGCCGCACAGGCCCGGACCCTCTGGCCACAGCCAGGGACCTGATCGCCGCCACCTACTACAGCGATGCGCTGGAGACACTGCGGGGGATCGACGACCCCGAAGCGGTGCCCCTGCGCGCGCAGGCACTGGCCGGGCTGGGACGGTACGAGGAGGCGGAGAGGACGTATCGCACCTGGCTGGAGGAGGAACCGGAGGACACGACGGCGCAGTTGGGCCTGGCTCGATCGGTGATGCGCCTTGGCCGTGCGGAGGAAGCACTCTCGCTTTACGAGGCCGTGGACCACGGGGACGCCGTGCTGGCCCGTGCTGAGCTGCTGGAGGCCGAGGACCCGGAGCAGGCACTGGCGCTCTACATCGAGTGCCCGTACCCGGTGGCCTGGTGGTCGGCGACGGCGATGCTGGAAGCGCAGGGGCGGCTCACGGAGACGCTGCCCCTCTATGCCCGCCTGGGCAGAAGCCAGACCTACCTTGCCGACGACGCGGCCTACCGCCTCTACGTCCTCTCCCAGCGAACCGGGGATCGGGGTTCGGAAGCGGAGGCAATGGCCTTGCTGGACGGTCTCGGCCTCAATTGGTTCGCCCTGCGGGCCGCTGGGGGCGAGTTGGACCTGAACGCAGCGTCCCCCCTGGGAGCGGCGGGCGACGACATCCTCCAAAAGGCAGGAGCCCTGAGCGCGATCGGGCGGGAGGACCTGGCGGACATGGAGATCGCGTTCGCCGCCCGGTTTCAGGGCGCGCCGGAGACAAAGCTGGCGATGCTGGAAGAGTTGGTCGCGCGGGGTGGCGTGGTCGAGGCGCAGGCCATCGCCCAGGCGTGGATCGGCGAGGGCCCGCGAGCCCCCCTGGCACTCTGGCGGCTCAGCTATCCAAGGCCCTATGCGGACACCGTAGAGGCAGCGGCGGCAGAGTACGACGTGGATCCACTGCTCATCTGGGCCGTGATGCGCGAGGAGAGCCGCTACGACCCGGAGGCCCTCTCTTACGTCGGGGCGCGGGGCCTGATGCAGGTCATGCCTGCCACCCAGACCTGGATCGCAGAACAGATGGGGGAGGAACTCTCGCCCGGAGATGCCTACACGCCAGAGGCCAGCGTTCGTATGGGGGCCTGGTTCCTGCGCTTCCTGACCGACCATTTTGACGGGGACCTCGAACTGGTCATCGCCGCTTACAACGGCGGCGCGGGGAGCGTGGGGATCTGGCTGGACGACCCGCTGGTCCGTGACCGGGACGACCTGCTGCGCTGGATCGGGTACGGGGAAACGCGCGAGTACCTGGCAAAGGTGTCGCTCAGCTACCGGGTCTACCAGACACTCTACGCGGAGGGCGGCGATGGGGGCTAGCGACCGGCCGGCAGAGAGGCTGCGGCCCGTGCTCGACGGGGACTCTTGGCTGATTGGCCCCAACCCACCGTTGGCCGAGCTGGGCGCGGAGCGCCCAGGTGAAGGCAGCACCGAAGGGCTCCCGGCCCACCAGTGCGTGGATCACCACCTCTACCAGGGCCCCGATGGCGCCTGGCACCTGTGGGGATGCATTCGTGGAACGCCCGTCGGCCGGATCCTATATCACTGGGAGGGGGAGAGCCTGGACGCCGGGCCGTGGCGCCAGACCGGGGAGATCCTGCGCGTGGATCGCTTGGCCGGGGAGAGCCTGGACGATCGAGGGGCGAGGAGTGGATCCAGGCCCCCTTTGTGGTCCGCGATGGAGGCCTCTACTGGATGTTCTATGGAGGCCACGGCACCGGCGTGGACGAGAGGGGCCTGCCCGTGCCCTATGGTGATCCGCGCATGGCGTGCCAGATGTGCCTGATGACCTCCCAAGACGGGCGACGGTGGACGCGTCACCGGGACAGAGAGAGATACAGCCGCCTGTTCCTGGGACCGGGCGAGACCCGAGACCCGTGCGTGATCCAGATCGGCGGGCGATGGCATCTCTACTATGCCGGGTATCACGCGGGGGACCCGTACGAGGCGGGGTTCTACCTCCGCACCTCAGACGATCTGATCCACTGGTCGGATCCGCGGCTGGTGCACCAGGACCGGCGATACGGCGATGGACCGTGGGGCACAGAGTGCCCGCACGTCGTCTACCGCGGGGGAGCGTACTACCTCTTCCGAACGGAAGAGTACGCTTCGGCCAAGACGCACGTCTTTCGCAGTGAGGATCCACACGACTTTGGAGTCGGAGACGCGAGCGCCCACTATGTCGGTTCGATCGCCGTGGCTGCGCCCGAGATCATCGTGGATCGCGACGGGGGGGAGTACATCACCTCGAACCACGACCTGCGAGGGGGCACACACCTGTGCAGACTCGCCTGGGAGAGGGCCTGACTCGACGGTCGCCGGCAGGCAGGCGATGTGAGGGCGTCGACCGTTTGGGGAATGCGATCTGGACGCCTTGAGCCCCGGACCATCTACCGGGGCCGTGCTCTCTGTGCGCGCTGGAACTCGGCGAGCACCATCTGGCAGCGCTGTGGCTGCACGGGCCTCCAATTCCCCCTGGGCCGCGTTTCCTCGATGACCACGTAGCCCGTCTCTGTCTCCTGGATGTAGAATGTGGCCCTGTGGTAGTCAAACTCCCAGGCTTTGCACAGTTGACCGGTAGTCCCGATCACGTCTCTCTGCGGTCTGATGGATGTCATGATCATCTCTTCTTCTCCTGCGGGATGGGCTGAGACAACTCTATTTTACCATAATCAGTGTACAATGTGTGTGAAGGTCGTGTGAAACTTGTGGTGAACTCGACCTGGATCTGTGGTATCATTACCCAAGGTGCCAGGCACTTTGAGGCAAGTGCCTGGCACCTCAACGCGCCGTGACGCGGCGGGATGGGCATGAGGAGTGACGGTGAGCACACGTCCGGTCATCGGCAATCGCTTTGAAATCCTAGACCGCGAACGAGACCTGCTTGGTCGCGGCGGCATGGGCGACGTGTACCGGGGCAGGGACCTCGAGAGCGGGGACCTGGTGGCGATCAAGGTCCTCAGGCCAGAAGTCATCGCCGCCGACCCCGGCGTCGTCGCCCTGTTCCACGTGGACCAGGAGCAGGGAGAGCGGGCCTTGGAGCTCTATGGGTTGGCCTCTCGCTACCCCTACGTGTCCTGCTCGCGCTGGTACGAGGACGTCGCAGGGCGGCACATCGCCGCGGCCGCGGCGGGGCTGCCGCCGGATGTGATCGCCGCGGCGCAGGAACGGGGACGAGCGCGGGACCTGGAGGCCACACTGAGGGACCTGCTGGTCGAGTAGAGTGAGCAAAGGAGCGGGGCATGAACAGCCGCGAACGGGTGATCCGGGCGATCGAGAGGAGCGGTCCAGACCGCCTGCCGCTCACGCACGCCACGCTGCCGGGCGCATTCGTCCGCTACGGGCCGATGCTGGATGACCTGTACAGGCGGTATCCCTCTGACGTACACAACGTCGGGGGCGCCACGTCGGGGGAGTATGGAACGCGGATCGGCGTGCCCAGCCGCGACACCTGGGGCTCGCTGTGGGTGCGCCACACCGACGAGCACAAAGGCCAGGTGGTGCATTGCCCCCTTGCCGATTGGGACGCTTTGGCGACCTTTGAGCCGCCGGACACGTCGAGCGAGGCGATCATCGCCGAGGTCGAGGGCAGGCTGAACGCCAACGCCGGTCGCCTGTACACGATGGCGGACGGGGACACGCTTTGGCAGCGCATGTTCTACCTGCACGGCTACCAGGCCACGCTCGAGGACCTCCTGCTCTACCCCGAGCGCTGCGCGGCCCTGCGCGAGATGATCCTCTCGGTCATGATCCGCCGCGTGGAGCGGCTGTGCCAACTGCCGGCGCTGGATGGCATCCACTACCGCGACGACTGGGGCACCCAGCAGGCGCTGATGATCCGCCCCGAGCTGTGGCGCACGTTCTTCAAGCCTGCTTACGCCCGTCTCTTTGGCCTGGCGCGGGACGCGGGCAAGCACGTCTGGTTTCACAGTGACGGGGCGATCGCGGCCATTGTCCCGGACCTGATCGAGATCGGCGTGCAGGTCCTCAACCCGCAGGTCGACGCGATCGGCCGGGAACGGCTGGCTGCTCTCTGCCGGGGCGTGGTCTGCATCGAGGCGGACATCGACCGGCAGTGGGTTCTCCCCTACGGGACGCCGGAGGACGTGCGGGCTGCTGTCCGGGCAGACGTGGAGGCCTTTGGGGGGCCGGAGGGCGGGTACATCGGGCGCGGGGAGATGGCTGGCGACGTGCCGTGGGAGAACGTCGTGGCGCTGTTGGACGAGATCACGCGCTGCCGGACCTGGCAGAGCTGAGATTCGGTCACTACCTGCCGCTGCCGCTTGGCGGCGGCTGCGGAGGGCCAGCGACGGCGGCTTTGAAAGCCGCCCTACGGCGTGATTACCGAATCTCTGGCAAAGAGGTTGACAAACCCCGCCAAACCCGATACAATCTCAATAGACGACGTTATCGGGCGAGGCCACCGTCCGTCGCCCTTGGGGGGATGTTCACCGTCGTGTTGTGGTGCCCAGGAGACCTGTGTATGGTTGAGCCGCACAATCCGCTCAAGGCTTCCAACGATGACATCGAACCCCACATTCCCCCCTTCGACGAGCCCTCAGCGTGCGACGGTCCGTCCTCTGGCTTATCCCTGGCAGACCAGGTGGTCGCCCAACTTGCACGCCTGCGAGAAGAGTACCGGCAGCTCCGCGTGTGGCTGGAGGGCGCTCGCCGGCAGCTCTCGCAGAGAGAAGACGAGATAGACCAGCGTCTGCAGGACGCGATTGACCTGATGCAGCGCTCTCAACGACTCTTGGACAGCGATCCCGATCCCTCTTCCGAGCCGGATGCGGCCGGTCAGATCACACTGCACGTCCGCACCCTGGGCAAGTTCGCCGTCCGCTGCGGCGACCGGGCGGTCCCTGTGGGCAGCAGCAAGAAGGGCCGGGCCATCCTTCGCTACCTGATCACCCGCCCCGAGCGACGCGCCACCAAGGACGTGCTCCTCGATCTGTTCTGGCCTGGCGAACCTGTAGAGAGATCCAACCACAAGCTGCACATCGCCCTGTGCTCGCTCAGGCAGGCCATGCGCGAGGCCGTGGGCGAGGCCCTGGGCGAGGGTGAGGAGTGCGTGCTGTTCGAAGACGACTGCTATTCCCTCCACCCCGGGATCCGCCTGGACCTGGATACCGAGCGGTTTGCGGCCCACTGTCGCGCTGGCGACAGGCTGAGACGGGAGGGCCGCCTGGCGGAGGCGGTCGTCGAATACGAGTCGGCGCGGGCTCTCTACCGTGGCGACTTTCTCACCGAAGACCTGTACGCCGACTGGGCGATCGCCCCACGCGCACGCCTGGAAGAGATGTACCTGATGGCCTTGGGTCACCTTGCTGAAGGCCATCTCGATCAGGGCCAGTTCGCCGAGAGCATCTCCTGCTGTCGCCAGATCCTGGCCCGAGACAGCTACCGCGAAGATGCCTATCGCCAGCTTATGCGCTGCTACAGCCGTATGGGGCAGCGCAACCAGGCGCTGTGCGAGTTCCTGGCCTGCAAACAGGTCCTGCAGCGAGAGCTGGGCGTGGGGCCGATGCAGGAAACGATCGCGCTGTACGAGCAGATCGTGCGTGAAGAGCCTGTTTAACCCCTTGTGAGCCCGGCGCATTGGGATGCGCCTCCTACGGCTCAGCCCAGCCCAGCGCATGGGGATGCGCTGGCTACGGATCAGCCCAGCCCAGCGCATGGGGATGCGCTGGCTACGGATCAGCTCCTTCATTCTCCCCCAAATAGAGCGAAAATAGAGCGGCCCTAGAGCGGTCCCAGAGCGCATGTCCGTATACTGGAGGCAGAGTGTGCTCTGACGCGCATGCTCCGTGCTGTGCGCTTGTGCACCCACCTTTCGCACCCGGACGAGAGACACTATGAGTCGATACGTTTCCTTTGTCATTCAGAGCTGGCAGAGCAGTGGGGATGGCAGCATGCGCTGGGTGGTTCAGGGCGTCGACGACCAGGAGCCTCGCGCCTTGCCGGACGCTTCTTTCCTGGTCAGGACCTGGATCGATGAGGACGGACAGATGGTACGAGGCCTGATCCGTCACATCTCGAGCGGGCGCGAAGTGCAGTTTCAAAGCGGCGAGCGAGCAGTCGAGTTCATCCGCGCCTGGATGAGCGACGAATCACGTCCCGCGGCCGGGCTGGGTGAGAACCGAGGGCCTGTCCATGGATAGCTCCTTTGTGACCTGTCGCGAACACTTGCACGCTGAGCTGGCCCGCCTGGACCTCTTGATCCAGCAAGAGGTCTGGCGCTGGCGGCAGATGAATTCGCCAAGCCCGCAAGGGGGTGAAGAATTCCGGGGCCTCTACGTCTCCGAGGCCGAGGTGGATGCGATCCTGGATGGCGTGTACCCCGGCAACGCCCGGCCCACGCACCCACTTGACGTCGAGCCCACCGAGAGCGCGTTCCAGCAGGCGATCGAGCGGGCGAGCGCCGAGATCGCGCGACGCAAGGCCGCTTCCACCCAGGCAGGCGTGGCGCTGCGGTTGGAGCGGCTGCGTGCGTTGTTCGCTCTCACCCCGTTTGACGTGGACATCCTCCTGATCGGCCTGGCCTCAGAGATCGAACTCAAGTACGAGCGTCTCTACGCTTATCTGCAGGACGATGTCACCCGCAAGCGTGCCGGCGTGGCCATGATCCTGAACCTGCTCTGCGCGACGGTGGACGAACGGCTGAGCGCGCGAAGGCATTTCCTGCCAGATGCACCCCTGCTGCGCCACCAACTGATCGCGCTCTTTTACGATCCGTCGCAGCCTCACCCGCCCCTTCTAGCACAGTACGTCAAGCCGGACCCGTATGTCGTCGAATATCTCTTGCAGGAGGACGGTCTGCCGGACCCTGGCGTCCTCGACGCCCGCCTCCGTGACCTGTGCACCAAGTCGCATCCTACCACCCGGTTCGAGACGCTCCTCCTGCCATCCGACGTCAAACGGCAGTTGGCCTGCCTGGCTGCTGAGGAGCCGCGGACCGCGCCCACACCGTTCCTCATTTTGCTGCAGGGAGACAAGGGGACGGGCAAACACGCGTCTGCCCAGGCGATCTGTGCTGCTCGAGGACAACCCCTGCTGACCGTACACCTCGCGCGCCTCCCGACTCAGAGCGGGAGTTTTGGGAGCACCGTGCGGCTGATCGCCCGCGAGGCCTACCTGACCGGCGCCGCCCTGTACTGGCAGGGATATGGCGTCCTGGCTTTCCCCGGGCACGACGATGACCCCCGCCCGCACGGCGATCGCGAGCTGCTCCACGCCGCCCTTTTCGAATACCCGGTGGTCAGCTTTCTCCCCGTTGAGGACGTGGATCGGCAGCCCGATCGCGCATTGCTGCGCTCGCCGTGCCTGGTCCGGGTGACGTACCCCCGACCGTCGTACCCGCAGCGGCGTGCGCTGTGGGCGCGCTACCTCGACGGAAACACAGCGCCTTCAGACGCAGACGTGGCTGCCGTCGCCGGGCGCTTTCGCCTCACCGGCGGCCAGATCCGCGATGCCGTTCTCGATGCCCGCCACCGCGCCGCACAGCGCTCGCCAGGCGAGCAAGGCATCAGCCCCGACGATCTCTTTGCCGCCGCCCGCGCTCGCACGAGCGGCCAATTGATCGACCTGGCCAAAAAGATCGAGCCGCGCCACGCGTGGGAGGACCTCGTCCTGCCCGCCGATCAGCTCACCCAACTCCACGAGATGTGTGACCAGATGCGGTATCGTCCGCTCGTGCTCGGGGAATGGGGATTCGACCGCAAGCTTTCCCTGGGCAAGGGGCTCAACGCCCTGTTTGCCGGGCCCTCAGGAACGGGCAAGACGATGGCGGCCGAGGTGATCGCTGACGACCTGGGGCTGGACCTGTACAAGATCGACCTCTCTACGGTGGTGTCCAAGTATGTCGGCGAGACGGAAAAGAACCTGGAGCGCATTTTTAGCGCCGCCCGCAACAGCAACGCCATTCTGTTTTTTGACGAGGCGGACGCGCTCTTTGGCAAACGCTCCGAGGTCCGGGACGCACACGATCGATACGCCAACGTCGAGATCAGCTACCTGCTGCAAAAGATGGAAGAATACGATGGGTTGGTCGTCCTGACCAGCAACCTGAGCAAGAACATGGATGAAGCCTTTATGCGACGCATGCACTTTACCGTCGAGTTTCCCTATCCTGAGGAGGATGCCCGCCGCCGGATCTGGGAGATTGTGCTGCCTGACGAAGCGCCCCTCGCGCCCGACATCGACTTTGGCCTCCTGGCGGAGCGCTACCGGCTGACGGGCGGCAACATCCGCAACGTGGCATTGACCGCCGCGTTCCTGGCTGCTCGCGACAGTGAGGTCATCGGTATGGATCATCTGCTGTGGGCGACCCGGCGGGAGTTCCAAAAGATGGGACGGCTGGCGGCCGAGCGCGAGTTTGTGATGGAGTCCAGTGATGATTGAATCCCTCGACCTGACCATCAAGAAGCTGATCCTGCAAAAGGGGCTGTTCGATCTCAGTGACGTGGAGATCCGCTTCGATCAGCCCACCCGTGACTGGGCCGCAGGCCTGACCAAGCCAGCCATCAACTGCTATCTGTACGACATCCGCGAGAACAGGGAGCTGCGCAACCGTGAGTGGATCGTCGATCGCCAGCCCAACGGGCAGACCCGGAAAAAGATCGCCCCTCTGCGCGTGGACGTGTCTTACCTGGTCACGGCCTGGACGAACGAGGTGGAGGATGAGCACGCCATCCTGTGGCGTGTGCTGGTGGCCCTGGCTTCCACGCCCATCTTGCCTGAAGAACTGCTCAAGGGGGAGTTGGTCCACCAGCCATTCCCCATCCCGACCCAGACGGCTCAGGTCTCTGAGGCGATGCACAACCTCTCCGATCTGTGGAACGTGATGGAGAACGAGCTCAAGCCGGCGATCAACTATGCCATCACCCTGGCTGTGGATCGCGAATACGCGTTCAGCGGGCCGATGGTCTTTACCAAGCGGGTGGATTTCAGACAGCGGGGAGTCGAGATGGACCCTGAGTCGATCCTGCAGATCGCCGGCATCGTTCACGAAAAAGAGAACGGAGCCAATCCGGTTGTTGGCGCAGAGGTATGGGTCGTCGAGCGCGGTCAGCGCGCTCTCAGTGACCGGTATGGGCGTTACACCTTCCGCAACCTGCCGCCGGGCACGTATACCTTTCGAGTTGCCGCCCTCGGGCGCACCATCGATCACCGGTTGACCGTCCCGGAGGGCGTGCCCGAGCTGACGATGTACGATCTGGCCATCTGACGGGCCATAAAGGAGGACGCGCGATGTGAGGATGAGAACGCGACCGACCTATAGGACGTAACCCAAACCAGCTCACAGTAAAGGAGTAGTGAAATGCCAGAATATCTTTCCCCCGGGGTCTACATCGAAGAGATAGACCGTGGAACGCGACCCATCGAGGCCGTGGGCACTGCTGTGGCTGCCTTTATCGGCTTCACCGAGAAAGCAGAGGAGGTACAGAACGGCAGCGGGCCCGTCTCTCTGCTGAACAAGGCCTCGTTGGTGACCAACTGGAGCCAGTACGTGAACAAGTTCGGCGGGTTTGTCGAGGGTGCTTACCTGCCCGATGCCGTCTACGGGTACTTTCAGAACGGTGGCGGCAGGTGCTTTGTGACCAGCGTCCGGACACTGGGCCGGTCCATCGATCCTGAGCTGGCAGCTCCCGCTGCGGCCCTCCTCCCCGCCGGGGATGAGAAAGCGGGCAATGCGCTCGAGATCCAGGCCAAGGAGGGCGGACCCACCGGCAACGCGATCAAGGTCGAGGTGCGTGACGGAGAAGAGGACACCTTTTCACTCATCGTCCAGGGCCCCAGCGGTCCACCCGAGACCTTTGACGGGCTCACCACAGGCAGGGGGGCGACAAACGTCGCCACCGTCGTCAACGCAAAATCCACCCTGATCTCTGTCCGGGTGGTCAAGAGCGGCCTGAAACCGAAGGCAGGCAGCTACCCATTGGCCGGCGGTGAGATGAAGGTCGTTTCCCTGACCGTCGCGGACTACCAGGGAGACGCAGCCGAGCGTACCAGCCTCGGCGGCCTGGAAGCGGTGGATGAGGTGACCATGCTCGCCATCCCCGACCTGATGAGCAGCTACCAGAGCGGCGAGCTGGACCTGGAAGGCGTGCAGGCCGTGCAGAGAGCGATGTACGAGTTCTGTGAGAAGGCCAAGTACGCGTTCGCCGTTCTCGACGCGCCGCCGGGACTCAGCCCGCAGGCGGTCCAGCAGTGGCGGCTGTCCGCGAACTATGACACCAAGTATGCGGCGCTCTACTACCCCTGGATCAAGGTCGCCGACATGAGCAACGGCGGTGGATCGATGCGCCTTGTCCCGCCATCGGGGCACATGGCGGGCATCTATGCCCGCAGCGACACCGAGAGGGGCGTCCACAAAGCGCCAGCCAACGAAGTGGTACGTGGGGCGAACGGCCTGGCTGTCCAGGTGACCAAAGGTGAACAAGACGTGCTCAACCCGCTGGGCGTCAACTGCATTCGCAGCTTTCCGGGTCGGGGCCTCCGCGTGTGGGGGGCGCGCACCCTGTCCAGCGATCCCGCGTGGCGCTACATCAACGTCCGCCGCCTGTTCAACATGGTCGAGGAGTCGATCGAGCAGGGCACGCAGTGGGTCGTCTTTGAGCCCAACGATCCAGACCTGTGGGCACGGGTGCGCCGAGATGTGCGCGCCTTTCTCAATGTCATCTGGCGCAGCGGCGCGCTCTTTGGTGCCACGCCGGAGCAGGCCTTCTTTGTCAAGTGTGACGAGGAGACCAACCCTCAGGAGACGCGCGATCTGGGCCAGCTTATCATCGAGATCGGCATCGCGCCCGTCAAGCCGGCCGAGTTTGTCATCTTTCGCATTAGCCAATGGGCTGGCGGCGCTGCTGAATAGTGGTGGATGCGGACTGCCGCAAACATGCACCTGACTTGGGAGGATAGACATGTCAGAGAGAGATCCGCTTGTCGGTTTTCATTACGCCATCGAGGTACAGGGCGTGATCAACGGCTATTTCACCGAGTGTTCGGGCATCGGCTCTGAACACGAGATGATCGAGCACAAAATCGTGGATGAAAAGGGCCGCGAGTCGGTCCACAAGATCCCCGGTCGTCTCAAGTGGGAGAACGTCAGCCTCAAACGGGGCATCACCTCGAACATGGACATCTGGGACTGGCGAGACCAGGTTGTGGGGGGCGACGTGGACGGTGCCCGCCGCAATGGCTCCATCGTCATGTTTAACCAGAAACTGAGCGAAGTTGCTCGCTGGAACTTTGAGAATGCGTGGCCGCTCAAGGTGTCCGGCCCTTCGATGAAGGCCGACAGCAACGAGTTCGGCATCGAAGAGGTGGTGATCGCCCACGAAGGGCTGTACCGGGAAAAGTAGCACCGCGCCACCTCTCCGCACGGAGGAAATAGATGCCCGTTCAGAACGAGTTCGAGTTCACGCTGCCCAGAGGCTATGTGGACAGCAGCGGTCACGTACACAAAGTGGGCGTGATGCGCCTGGCAACGGCGATGGACGAGATCGCTCCGCTGCGCGACCCTCGGGTCAGGGCCAACGAAGCTTACCTGACCATCATCTTGCTCTCGCGGGTCATCACTCGGCTGGGCGATCTGCCATCCGTGACCACCAAGACGGTGGAGAACCTCTACGCTGCGGACATGGCCTACCTGCAAGACTTTTACCGGCGCATCAACGAAGGTGGACAGAATGTGGTCCAGGCGACCTGTCCCTCCTGCGGGCACACCTTCCAGACAGAGGTGGTGCCCCTGGGGGGGTCGTAAGCTACCCCCTCGATAGATTGCTCGAGGAGGTAGCTTACATCGCCTATCACTTTCACTGGCCGTACGAGGAGATCGTCCACATGGAGCACGCGGAGCGACAGCAGTGGGTGGATCAGGTCGCCCAGATCAACACTCGTCTCAACGAGATGACCTCCGCTGAGGAGGCATGAGATGGGCGATCGATCCATCTCCCGCTGGCAGCGGCGCCGAACCCTCTCCGACGATGTCCGGCACCGCCGTGCCGTCACGGTGACCGAGGCCGCCCGCCAGGCTCCGCTTCCGTGGGCGCGGCCTCGGGGTAGGTCGGGGCCTGGAGAGGCCGAGACCGGCACCGCCGACAGCCCGGTGATCCGGCGGGCGGTGCAAGACGATGTCCCGGGGGATGATCGGACCACGGAGGAGGGCGAAGGTCCCGCTTCGACAGGACCCAGCCCGCAGCAGGTCGCCGACCGGGTGTACCAGCTTATGTGCGAGGACCTGCGCCTGGAGCGTGAGCGAAAGGGCTAATCAGTACGGCATCGCGCGGTACGGGAGATTCTGCTGAAAATCGGCACGTATGGCGGAACGTCGCCCTGTCGCGTAGCATCCCGCCCCGGTGGGGTCGAGCATCTTCGAACGCACCTTGCGGGAAACGTGCCCTACTAGATGCAGGAGAACGTAGGAGGAAGCTGTGTCCCAACGAGCACCAGTCCACGCTGCGTTTCGTTTTGCCATCCAGATCGACGGCATCACAGAGGCAGTGTTCACCGAGTGCACCCTTCCTTCACTGGAGGTCGAGGTACACCAGCAAAAGGAGGGCGGCCTCAACAACGCGGTGCACCAGATACCGGGGCAGGTCAAGGCCGGGAAGATCACCCTCAAGCGGGGCATAGCGAACTCGAGCGAACTGCTTGCGTGGTACGTGGACGTAGCCCAGGGCAAGATCAGCGAGAGCGAACGCAAGATCTCCGTGGTGATGTATGACAGCATGTCGGAAGAACTGCTGCGTTGGAACTTTGAGAGAGCATTTCCCAGCAAGTGGACGGGACCCGCCTTTGCCTCCGATCGAAGCCAGGTGGCTATCGAGACGCTGGAGCTCTCCTACCAAAGCATGGATGTGGAGTGAGCGATAGGGCAGGCGCACTGTGCGCTGCCGCTGAGATGGGAATGACGAGATGTTGAGCAGGATCATGCGGGTTTTCCGCTTCAGGAACCGTCGATCCGCCGACCGCGAACCCCCAGCCGGGCAAGCTGATCCAGTCTCCAGGACCCCGGACCCGAGGGGCGCGGGGACGAGCGCGGTGGGGGAGTCTGGTCCTGACGCCCAGAACGCCTTGGACGCCGGGTTCGCTCGAGAGATCTTGGGGCGGGCACGGCTTGGGGTAGTGCGGCAAAGGGCACCCCGCCAGGGGCAGCGCCTGCCGGTAAGCAGCCCCGGGGCCTTGTCGCGCTACGCGATGCCCAGGAGGATGCGCGGCATCTCGACGTCACCGCTGCCCCTGGTGGATGCGCGGGGAGAAGCGCTCTCTACAATGGAAGGAAGCGCAGATGAGGCTGGCCCCAGCGACACTGCCTGGGAGAGCTTGTGGGCGCTGCGCGGTACGCAAGCGACGCCCGAGCAGCCGCCCCCGAGAGGGCTTGCGGATGGCCCACCGAGGGAGACCCACCCGGCGGCACCATCCCCACCGCGCGCAAGCCCGACCGGACCTCGACCTTTACCGGCGCCCCGCGCAGCGCCGCGGACGATGGCCCGCGGGGTGCGGCGAACGATGCCCCCCGGACCTCCCCGTTCGCCCTCCGGACAGCCTCCGACCCAGGCGCGCCGGCGAGCTATCCTGGAAGAAGGCATCCCTCCGAGGCCGGCAGAGCCGTCACGAGGCCCACGCGCGGCAGCGCAGGTGGTCCCAGACGAGACCAGCGGAACCTCAGGCAGGCAAACGACGCCGCGTGAGAGATCGGTGCCTGCTGCACCTGTCGAGCGCAGCGAGGATTCGATGCCCGAGGGGCCCGGCCCGCCGGATCGACCTTTGGGGGACACCCAGCCAGGCCAGGCCGGGCGTACCACCCCTACCCAGGCGGAGCCGGGGGAGCGAGAGGGCGGGCCTCCACCGTCGGAGAGTGCGTCGATGACACCGGCAGCGGTGCACCGTTCGCCCAGTCCGATCCCTGGCGATCCTTCGTCTCCGCCGGGCGCTGCGGACGTGGAACGAGAGGTGGGCGGCGGTCCGGCTCAAGCCGGTCTGCCCACACCATCGGGCCAGCCGCCTGCTCCGCACGGCGGTGTCGCTGCAGAAGGGACTCCGGATATGGCGCCGCGCACCTCGCCCTCCGTCGTCCGCCGGCAGGCGGAGCCACCATCGCCGGTGTCAGCGGGAGAGGATCGCCTCGGACTCCCGGACCAGGGAGAGACCCCGGGTTCAGCCGGCGGCCTGGATGCTGAACTGCCTGCCGCACCGGTTGTGGAGCGGGTGAAAGCCGGGGGACCGGCCATCGAACCGATCGTTGCGCCTATGCCGGCGAGTGAGCCGCCCCTGCCCGCAGGGGAGCCTGGGGAGACTCGGCTGGGAGCGGAAGGTGCAGGCCCGTACCCAGGAGCAGCACCGCCTGAGAGGCAAGGGCCAGCGGTCCCACCGACGCGTGCGCCGGTGCCCCCCGAACCTACGGGGGAGGCACCCGCAGTGGGGCCGGTCGCTCAGCGCCGTTTCACGGGTGAGCGACGCTCCACAGCCAGTGAGCCGGCCCGGACGCGCCAGCAGCGCACGGACAGGCCGGCGGCCTCAGATGGAGAGACCGCCCGTCCGGCCCCAGCGGGCCCCGGAGCGATGCCAGATGCCGGAAGCCAGGAGCCAACACGTCCCCTCTCCGCGCGCCTGGAGGGGCTGCGGAAGCTCTTGCCGATGCGCCGACGCACGCGCCGGAAACCCGAGCCACCCGCCAGCGCTCCTCAGCGGCCTGAGACGCCCTCCGCGGAGCCCGTCGTCCGGGCGGTCGCGCCGGCAGCGATGCCCCGGGAGGAGCAGCCGCCATCCCCACGGACCCGCCCGCAGTGGACACCGGCGGCATCCCAGGCGCGCACGATCTCCCGACAGGCCACTGGCCCACGTCATCCCGAGGTACACCGGGCAGTAGAGCCGCCCGCGCGAGCGCTGCCCTTGCGCCGTCCCGCACGGGGGGGAGCATCCGCCGGTTCGAGGGCCAGCGGTGGGGTGACTGAGGCGCTGCCCGCGGCAAGGGGCGCGATCGGAGGCGAGATCGCACCCTTGGCCGCGGGGACGACCACCGTCCAGCGCACGGTTCGCAGCTCGCAGGACCTGCGGCGCTTGCTGCAGCCGACGATGGAGGGCGCCATCGTGCAGACTGCGGAAGCGGCTCCGGAGCAGGCTGCCCCCCCCGCCCCGGCAGAGGGGGCAGGGAGCCCGCAAGCAGGGCAAGACCTCGAGTCACTGGCTCGCGAGGTCTATCGCATTGTCCGCCGCCGGTTGGCGGTCGAGCGCGAACGCGATCGAGGACGGCTGTGAACGCAAACCACAGTCGCTGAGCCACCCACCAGGAGGATCTATGTCCACAACCCGAGGGGGCCTGGAACCGGCCCTCATCGTCAACCAGGATACAGGGGACACCGTGCGCTGCATGTTTAACCCGAACGAGTACACGCTGACCAAGCAGAACCGGTGGGAACGGGGCGAGACCAAGGGCAAGAATGTGCCCCGGCTCAAGTTCTCACAAGGCGGTTCGCAGACGCTCAAGCTGCAGCTCTTTTTCGACACCTACGCCGAGGGCGTGGATGTCCGCGAGCATACGGACCCCCTGTGGGAGATGATGATGGTGAACGCCGACAAGACCAATCCGCGCTCCAACAAGAGCGAGCCGCCCGCCGTCTCGTTCCAGTGGGGAGGACTGGATTTCAGCGCCGTGATCACCAATATGACGCAGAAATACACCTTGTTCCTCAAGGATGGCACGCCAGTGCGGACGACAGTGGACATCACGCTGGAGCAACTGGTCGACGAGGGAGACTACCCGCGCCAGAACCCGACCTCGGGCGGGGGGGACGCTCACAAGACCCGCGTCGTTCAATCGGGCGAGCGCATTGACCTGATCGCCTATCAAGAGTATGACGACGCTGCCGAGTGGCGGCGGATCGCCGAGGCCAACGGGCTCGTCCATCCGCTGCGCCTCCGTCCTGGCCAGCAATTGACCATTCCGCCCCTGATCTGATCGCTCGCGCGAATACAGGCAGTAGAGTGGAGATATGCCACAGCAACAGAGACTGATCAGCCACATTTTCATACGCGTCAGCGGCACCGACCTGGACCCCGGGATCCTGGACGATCTCACTCGCGTCGTCGTGGACAGCAACCTACACCTGCCGGATATGTTTGTGATCCGGGTTCACGACGAGCGGCTTGAGTGCCTGGATAGGGGACCTTTCGAGCTGGGCGCTGCCGTCGAGATCGGCGTCAAGGGCGAGGAGGGCGGGGCGGGGACCAAGCTGATCAGCGGCGAGATCACTGCCCTGGAGCCCGATTTCGCCGAGGGCACGCAGGCGACGCTTACCATCCGGGGCTACGATCGCTCTCACCGGCTGCACCGGGGCACCCACAGCCAGGCCTTTACCCAGGTGACAGACAGCGATCTGGCCACCCGCATTGCGCAGAGTGCGGGCCTTCGCACGGACGTGGATCCGACACCACAGAGCTATGACCACGTTCTCCAGGACAACCAGACTCACATGGCGTTTCTGCGGGCGCGGGCCAAGCGCATCGGGTACGTGGTCTATGCCCGCGACCGCACGCTCTACTTTAAGAGACCGCAGAGAGAGACGGCCGGCACGCCCCTCCGGCTAGAGTGGGGCGATCAGCTCAAGGTCTTTCGCCCCCGGTTGACGCTGGCAGAACAGGTCGACGAGGTGGTCGTCAAGGGATGGGATCCCAAGACCAAGACCGAGATCACAGGCAGCGCCACGCGCAGCCGGGCCAGTCCAGAGATCGGCGAGTCACGATCTGGCGCGGACCTGGCTTCCAGCGCCTTTGGGAATGGGCGGCGGATCGTGGTCAACCAGCCAGTGACCAGCCAGGCCGAGGCAGACGCCGTGGCCCAAGCTCTGTACGACAAGGCCACCGGTGGCTTTATCGAGGCCGAAGGGATCTGTAACGGCACGCCGGAGCTTATGGCTGGCAAGACGATCGAGATCACTTCCCTGGGACAGAAGCTCAGCGGCAAGTACTTTGTCACGTCAGCCACGCACATCTACAGCGCGGACGGAGACTATACGACAGAGTTCTCCGTGCACGGAAGCAGGCCGGCCACGCTCTATCACTTGCTGGTCCCTGAGCCTGAAGAGACCCCCGCACGTTGGGGAGGTGTCGTCACGGCCATCGTGACCAACAACAAGGATGACAAGGACCAGGGAAGGGTCAAGCTCAAGTATCCGTGGCTGTCGAACGACGTGGAAACCGACTGGGCGCGGGTGGTCGGCGCGGGTGCCGGGGATAAGCGCGGCTTTTTCTGCCTGCCGGAGGTGAACGACGAGGTGCTGGTCGCCTTTGAGCACGGCGACGTCAACCGCCCTGTCGTGTTGAGCGGCTTGTGGAACGGCGTGGACGCGCCAGCGGTGCCCGTTTCAGAGGCGGTCAAGGACGGCAAGGTGTGGACCCGTGTCTTTAAAACGCGAAGCGGCCACGCCCTGACCTTTGTGGACGGCAGCGATGCAAAGGTGCGCCTGGAGACGGCAGGCGGACATTCCCTCGTGCTGGACGACGAAAACACCGTGATTCAGGTGAAAACCAGGGACGGGAACGTCCTCAAGCTGGATGACTCGGACGGCTCGGTCACCCTGAGCGCCAAGGGCGATCTCACCATCGAAGCGGACCGGGCGATCTCGATCCGGGCGGGCACCGATATGAACCTGGAAGCCACGGGGCGGGCGGTGATCAAGGGAGCGACGATCGACCTGAACTGAGCGGACGATCGGGGAGTGGTTCAATGGGACAACCTGCAGCCAAGCAGGGAGACATCATTCAAGCGGTGGATACGCACATTGTCATGGTTCCCTCACCCGGCGGACCCGTGCCCACGCCCATACCCGGCCATCCCTTCAACGGGATGATCGACGGGAA
The DNA here is from genome assembly GCA_016783145.1 of Anaerolineae bacterium. Taxonomy (GTDB): domain Bacteria; phylum Chloroflexota; class Anaerolineae; order JAFGEY01; family JAFGEY01; genus BS750m-G44. Next base: position 7,756 of record JADHXD010000037.1, on the reverse strand, counting down.
CCTGAGCACCAACGTGAAAATCATGGGCATGCCTGCGGCGACTATGGGAAGTACGGCGACCAACCAGCCACCCCACATCCCCATGGGCGGACCGTCGTTTCAGATCCCGCCGACGAACCAGGGTACGGTCATCGTGGGCAGCACCACGGTGCGGGTCAATGGCAAGTCGCTCGCACGCAACGGCGATACGGCCAACACGTGCAACGATCCGGCTCCCCTGCCGGTGGGCACGGTCATCGCCATAGGTACGGTTATGGCTGGTGGATGAGAGGAATCAACGATGAATCAAGACGTCATCGGCAAAGGGTGGGGATTTCCACCCCGGCTTGGGCGGCACGGGGACATCGCCCTGGTAGGCGGAAGCACCGAGATCGAGCAGGCCATTCTGATCATCTTGCGTACAGCTCCGGGGCAGCGCGTGATGCGCCCCGAATTCGGCTGCGATCTGCACGATCTGGTGTTCATGCCCAACAACAGTGACACCGCCAGCAAGGTCAAGCGTGCCGTGCGCCGTGCGCTGGGTCGCTGGGAGCCGCGTATCAGCGTCCTCTCCGTCGATGCAAACTCAGATCGGGAGGATTCCGCCCGGCTGCTGATCGAAATCCACTATCGCATCAAGGCCACGCACGACCGGCGCAGCCTTGTCTATCCCTTCTATCTGATGCCGGAAGAGTAGCCATGGTTCCGCAAGCGCGAAGGAGTATCCAATGGCACTGACAACCCCCAACCTGGACGATCGAACGTTTCAGGACCTTGTGGATGAGACCAAGAAAAAGATCACACTGTACTGTCCCGAGTGGACGGACCACAACGTCAGCGACCCCGGCGTGACGCTCATTGAGCTCTTTGCGTGGATGGTCGAAACGGCGATTTATCGTCTCAACCAGGTGCCGGACAAGCACTACATCAAGCTGATGGAGCTGCTGGGCATCCGCCTGCAAGAGCCGCGCGCCAGCCAGGTACCGGTCACCTTTTGGCTGTCGGCCCCGCAGCCAGAGGCTGTGCACATCCCCGCCGGGGTCGAGGTCTCTACCGCCCGCACAGAGGGAAGCGAGCCCGTCGTTTTTTCCACCGATGAGCCGCTAACCATCGAGGTGCCCCGCCTGGCTCACATCCTCACCCGCAAAGGGGGCCAGTACGCCGCGGTGAACCTGCGGCGACTGAGAAACGAGTTCAGCGTCTTTTCCGCCGTGCCTCAAGAGGGCGATGCCCTTTACCTGGGCTTTGAGCAGCCCTTGGACAGCCACATCCTGGGCCTGGACCTGGACTGCGTGCGGGCCCGTGGGAGGGGCGTCATCCCCGATTACCCGCCGCTGCTCTACCAGGCGTGGTGCGAGGGAGGCTGGCAAGATGCCGAGCTGGAAGAGGATGGGACCGGCGGGCTCAACTGGCCCGGGCAGATCAAGGTTCACGTGCCGCCTGGCATGGTCTCTCGCGCCATCGGCGAAGGCAGCGCCCACTGGGTGCGTATCCGGGTGGTCGCGTCGCAAGCCGACCAGGAGCCATACGAGGCTTCCCCCGAACTGCGAAACATCTCGGTCGTCAGTTGGGGGGGTACGGTCTCTGCCACGCATGCGACCGCCATCCGTGAGGAGATCCTCGGTCGCTCGGACGGCTCTCCGGGCCAGGTTTTCGAACTGGAGCGCGCCCCGATCCTGCACCGCAGACCTGGCGAGACGGCGCAGGTCTGGCAGGCGGACCCTGGCGAGTGGCAAGACTGGCGGGAGATCGAAGACTTTGGTGGAGCTGGCCCGAACGATCGGTGCTTTGTCTGTGACGGCGTAAAGGGCGAGTTGCGCTTTGGTCCTGCACTGCGCCAGCCAGACGGTACAGTACATCGCTATGGGGCTATTCCGCCCCGCAGCGCCGAGATCCGCTTCTCCCTCTACCGGCGCGGTGGGGGCACGGTGGGCAATGTGCGCTCAGGGACGATCACCGAGCTCAAGTCGCCCATCCCCTACGTAGACCGGGCGGTCAACCGGCGCCCCGCCAGCGGTGGCGTGGATGCCGAAGACCTGGAAGACGCCAAGCTGCGCGCTCCTCACGCCCTCCGCACTCGCCGGCGCGCGGTTACTCCCGCTGACTTTGAGCACCTGACGCTTCAGGCGTTCGCTGCCGAGGTGGCTCGCGTCCGCTGCCTGCAGGCCAGCTTGCCCGACGCCAATGGGCAGCCTGGTCCTGGACAGATCTACATCCTGGTCATCCCTCGTGTGCCCGATCACCTGGCGGCAGGGTACGTGCCGCTGGCGCAGCTCGCCCTGGACGATGACCTGCGCCGTCGCATCGAGGCCTACCTGGACGATCATCGTCTGCTCACCGCGCAGCTCAGCGTCCGCGCGCCCGACTATAAGCGCGTCTCCGTCAACGTCGAGGTCAAGGCCCGTGCAGAGGCACAGCCTCGCCGCGTCGAACAGGCCATCGCTGCCCGGTTGGAGGCGCTGCTCAACCCCTTTGTCGGTGGCCTGGAGGGAAAGGGCTGGCCTTTTGGCCGTGACCTGTATCTTTCTGACCTCTATGCCACGATCCAGAGCGTCGAGGGTGTGGAATACATCAAGGACCTGGACATGTCCTGGTTGGACAGCAGGAACCGACCGCATGTCGAAGAGAAAAAGATCGAACTGCTGGATCACGAGGTCATCGTCAGTGACAAGCACAGCGTGAAGGCGAGCGATCAGTAACGGAGGGAATATGGCCCAGACCACTCCCGGGAAACTGCAACTCAGCGCGCCCGATGAGTCCCCACGGACGATCGCGCTGGACCAGCCGGTCCTGCGCATTGGACGCCTACCCGCGCCGGAGAACGACCTGTCCCTGGCCCACGGGCTGGTGTCCCGGCGGCACGTCCAGATCTTTTGTGACCGCCAGCCCTATCGCATAGTTGACCTGGGCAGCAGCAATGGCACGATGGTCAACGACATCCCCTTGCCCGCCAATGAGGTCCGTGAGCTGCGCGACGGTGACCGGATCGCCATCGGTCCGTTCACGCTGACGTACGAAGCCCCTCAGGCCATCGAGGAGGTGCTGCCGTCGGAGCCTGCTCCAAGCCCGGCTGAGGTCCCAGAGGCCTTCACCGGGCTGCGCGTCGAAGAGGCACCCCTGGCTCCGCCCCCCGTCGAACCGCCGCCAGTGGGTCCGGGCCGCCCTGCCGGAAGAGCCGCCGACCCCTGGATCGGCATGCCGCTCGACCGGAGCCGCTGGCTGCAATACCTGCCTTACATCTACAGCGAAGACCCATTCTTGGGCCGTTACTTGCTCATCTTTGAGGACCTCTTTGGCCCGCTGGATCAGATCGCGGCTCACTTTGACCTCTACCTCAACCCGCGCACAGCCCCTGAAAGCTACTTGTCGGTGTTGGCCAATTGGTTGGGATTGGTGCTCGACGAGCGCTGGCCCGCCGAGCGACGACGGGCGGTCTTGGATTCGGCAGTCGAGCTCTATGACTTTCGGGGTACGAAAAAGGGACTGATCAAGCTGCTGGAAGCCAGCACGGACTGCCGTGTCGAGATCCAGGAGAACGTCGATGGCCCCCATTCCTTCCGGGTGACGCTCCAGCCAGGCGGCGATCAGCACGTCGACGAGCAGATGGTACGGCATCTCATCGAGACCAACAAGCCCGCCCATACCGTCTACAGCCTACAGATCCGATAGGACACCACGAGACAGAGAGGCGATGTCAAATCCAGGCTCAGCGATCGCGGGCAAGGGACAGGAGCAGAAAGGGAAAGGGAAAGCCCCGGTCCCGATTCCCGAACTGAGAGAGGACTCTGCGCAGGTTGGAGCGCACGACGACCCGCTTCGCATGGCAGGCGGGGACTCTGTGCCCTCGCAGGCCTCCTGGCTCGTCGAGGGCCGGCTGCACAGTGCTCAGCGGCATGCCCTGGCGGCCCGGATCGGGCGCGTGCAGGGCAATCAGCACCTGCAGCGGGTCGTCGCATCGCTGAACCGGTCGCCGGCAGATGGGGGATCACGGCACGCCCAGGGAGGGCCCAGCCGGCGCGAGCGAGATACAGGGCAGGCGCTCCCGAACCTGCATCCCGGAGAGGAGAACGCGTTCTCCGAGGATTCGATCCAGCGGTCTCCCCAGGCAGCTGCCTCTGCGACGGGTGAACCACCCCCAGCGCAGGCAGTCGGGCGATTGGGGGATGGAAGATGGGTGCAGCGTGGCCTGCTGGACGAGGTGTCAGCGGCCGCGCGGGGCCTCTACAATCAGATCACAGGACAAGCAGACTCGGCAGGGAGCGCCAGTCAGAGGGACTCGCAGGCCAGGTCGTCCGAGCTTGAGGGCGAGGCAACAACCTCGGAGGCCGGGCTGCAAGCCGACGCAAGCGCCCAGAGCGCGGCACTGCAAGCTGGAGGCCAAGCCAGTGCCGCCGCGGTTGAGGCCCTGGCAAGCGCACAGAGCCAGGGGCTCCAGGCGCAGGCGGCAGCCGGCCAATCCGAGCTGCAGGGGGGTTGGGCCGAGTTGCAGGGCAAGACCACCTCGATGGAGGAAGAGGTCCAGGGCCAGGCCGAAACGCAGGAGACAGACCTGCGTGGGGATACGGCTGCGTTCGTCACGCAGGTGGAGAGCGGCTGGACCGAGCGTCAGGAGCAAGCGTCGTCCCAGATGAGTTCCCTGGAGCGGGAGGCCCGGGACCTGCACGGCAGCTCTCAACGCCAAGCCGCGGCGCTTCTTGCGAACGGCGGAGGCACAAGGGAGGGCCTCACGTCCGGTGCCCGGACCATCGAGGCGGGATGGCACGAATTTGTGAGCAGGCTCAACCCGTTCAGGAGGCTGTTCGATGGGATGTGGGATCGCCTGAGCGGCTGGATCAACAGGTTGTGGGGTCCGCTGATCGAGAAGGCCAGACGTGCCCTGCGCTGGATCGGGGACAAGATCCAGACGGTGTGGCGCTCGGTACAGGAAAAGTGGCGCAGGATGCGCGAGGTGATGGCTGGCCTGCGGACCAGGCTGAGGCAGATGGCGAGCCAGGCACTGACCCAACTGCGGGCCAGGGCGCGCCAGGCGTGGACTGCCTTGCGAGAGCGGGCGACCAGCGCCTGGAGGGGGCTCAAGGAAAAGGCACAAGGGGTGTGGAGGGACCTCAAGAGCAAGGGGATGTCGTTCATCTCTGGGCTCAGGCAGAGGGGAGGAAACTCGCTCTCTGACGTCTTGGGGAGGGCCGCCTCGATCGCCAGGGTCCTGGCATCGATGGTCAGCCAGGCCGTCTCCAGGCTGCGAGAAACGATCCGCGCTGCGGTCTCTGCGCTGCGGGACAGCGAACGTTCCGCGCTGGACCGGATCAAGAACGCGGGCTCGATTGCCTATCGCGGGGTGAAAGACATGGGCACACAGGTGTACCAGAGCCTGAAGACCGCAGGCACGCAGACCCTGGACCTACTCAGAACCGTGAGGGATGGTGCGCGGGGCCTGATCCGTTCGGCGTGGGAAGGGGTCAGGGGTCGCTGGGAGGCGCTGCGAGAGCGGACAGGCTCGGCTCTCGAAAGGGCTCTGCAGCGGGTGCGATCACTCGTGACCGGACTGCGGGAGCAGGTCTTTCAGCCCGCATGGGAATGGCTGAGTAGTCGATGGAGCGAGTTCAAGAACGGGACATTCTCTATGCTGCTCAAGCTGGTCCGGGGGTGGAACAGGCTCAGAAGCTGGGCCAGTTCCGCGTGGCCCAGGGCCCGGAGCGATGACCCGAACGCCCAGTCTGCTGTCGAGCATGAGGCTCGGCAACGAGCCGCCGCACCGTTTGAGAGTGTCTTTTACAAAGGTCGCCCCGGTGGCACGCGAGCTCAAGACCCGCGCACGGTCCAGACTCGGCTGGGGGATGGGCGCGCTCTGGACAGCAGCGTGAGGGCGCGAATGGAGCCCGCCTTGGGCGCGAGCCTGGCACACGTCCGTGTCCACACCGACGCCCGATCCGCTCAGCTCAGCGACGATCTCAACGCACGTGCCTTTGCCGTCGGCAAACACGTGGCTTTTGCGTCGGGAGAATACCGCCCGGGCACGCTGGTCGGCGATGCCCTCATCGCTCACGAGATGGCGCACGTGCTCCAGCAGGGCGGGACCGCCGCTGGCCCGATTCAAAAGGGACAGGTCGAGGAGCCAGCGCTGGAGATGGACGCGGACCGTTCTGCGATCCACGCCGTCGCTTCGATGTGGACGGGCACGAGGAACGCCCTGGCCCGGATCCCAAGTACGGCCATTCCCCGGCTCCGGTCCGGATTGCGCTTGTCGACCTGCAGGAAGAAATGCCCGGAGGGGACTCCCGCGCCCACGGTCAAGATCCACGAGGTCAACGCGCCCAACACGCCGTCTGACATCCAGCGTATTCCTCCCCGGGTCGAGCAGGAGGTGCAGGTCGATGTCTCTGGCTGGCAGGACTGCATGGAGCCGATCACCTTGATGCCCGAAGGGATGAGCGGCGTGAGCGGACAGGTGACCCTCGACGGGAAGAAAGAACGAGAGATCGAGGCGGATGGCAGCCACACGATCAAGGTGGTGGGGACAAAGCAGACGATCACCCCCAGCGGCACACTGCGCCTGGTTGCCTGGCTGGGCGACCGGACAGGGAAACGGCTCGCCGTGAGCAACAGCTTTTACGTGGCGGCCTACCCCAGCGCGATCGGATTTTCTTTTGGCAAAGAGCTCAAGGGGGACCCCTTCGAGGGATACCGGATCTGGGGAGCACGGTACAATCTGTCGTTCACCTCTGACTCGGGAGTCAATTCCGACTGTAATGAGACAAGCATGTCTGAGATCATCAGCGCCGGCAGCGGCGGGACCGGTGCTTTCCAGAACATGCCCGTCAGACAGTCTACCTTTATCAAGACCGAGAAGCCGCAGTACGACGACCACGCGATCTATGCAGGCAGCGTTGGCGGGGCCAGGGCAAAGATCGACGCAGCGCCCAACTCGACCGTCCAGCAAGACCAGTTCTTCCGGTTTGCCTGCGATCGGACCGACATCAAGTGGGATCTGCACAACGGCCCCGTCGTACCCGGCTCCGGGTTCAAGATCTCCCTGCGCGTCTCCAAGGAGGGTGGCAAGTACTATATGCACGTCCAAAAGCAGGGTGCCGAGAACGGCGGCGCTGGTGCCGGCTCGGTGAGTGATACCGGCGAGAAGACGGTCGAGATATGATCCAATCGTGGCTCGGTACATGCAAGCCTCTCCTCCATACGCTGAACTGCGGGCTGGATAAGGTGGTCCGGCCCCGGATCCGCCTTCTGGGATCCTGGATACCCGCCTTTCAGGTTTGTGGGGGCATTGGCGCGGCGCTTGCCGCCCTGTTGGGCGCAGCCCTGGCAGCATATCAGGGCTTGTCACCGTGGATGATGGTCGCCATCGGGCTGACTGCGGTCTCTGTGCTGCTGGGACTGACCATGGTCACCAAGGTGATCAGCGGCGAGGAGCGCATCGTCAACTACCATCACCAGGCAGGGGTGTTGGTCGTGACCGCTGTGCTGCTGCGGCTGGGGAGCTATCCCCTTCTGCCTTACCTGGACGTGGTCATGCTGGGTGTAGGACTCTTTATCGCGTGTGGGCGTATCGGATGCCTGATGATGGGCTGCTGTCACGGTCGCCCACATCCCTGGGGCGTTCGCTATCGTCAGGGACACGTGGCGTTTGGGTTCGCGCCCACCTATGTCGGCGTGCGGCTCTACCCCGTCCAAGCCGTGGAATCGCTGTGGCTGTTCTGCGTGGTCTTGGGGGGAAGCATCGCCGTCCTGCGGGACCAGCCGCCGGGCATCGCCCTGTCCTGGTACG
>JADHXD010000165.1 GCA_016783145.1 Anaerolineae bacterium | reverse complement strand
TTGACGTATATCAAGCGTGCCCGGTCGAAAGGGGAGGAGTGAACATAGGGGCAGGCGGTGGATAGTGTGGACAGCCACAAAAAGCGTGCCTGCCCACACTATCCACCGCTCTACGACGACGGCGACGATGCCCCCCTCTGGTGGGTGGGGGCTCTGGGCACACTTCCAGAAGAGGATCACAATAAACACAGCCTCAAGTGGTACAACTTTTTGGGGGAACTTCCTCCCCACTGCAATCGCACACTGGGCGTGGCGTGTTCACCAGTTGCGGCAGCGCTGTATTGGTTGGGGCTGGTGCGAGGGGCACTACTCGTGCATTCGTGGGTACGGGCGTTGCAGGAATCGCGCCAGGGTCCACCGTCGGGATCGCCACGCTTCCGGCTTCTGCAGCGATGTACGCGGTAGACACCCACGCGAGATCCCCCGATCGCGGCCTCACACAGTACCATTCGCCGTCGCTTGTCTGTCCCACGATCTCTACCATCTCACCGGCTGTCAAGCCGCCGGCAGTCCCGTAGTTCATGCCGGGTCCGGCGCGAAGTTCCACACCCTGTGTTGCAGACCCTGGTAGCGCCGTGCTCGTGGGCTGCGGCGTGGGGCTGGGCGTGTCGGTGGGCACTCTCCGATCAGTGACGATTGCGGCGTGGGCTGCGATGCTGTCCTGTTCGACTTCACCACCAAGTTACCACAGATCGTGCGGTTCAACGCGCCGGGAGAACTGATCTCGGGAAGCCGACCACCACCGAGACCCTGTCAACGGCCAGTTTCCGGTTTTCGGCATAGTGGGCAACTTGGAGTTTGTCGCGCTTTCGCCTATAATGAAGAAAAGCCCCACAGTGTTGACGCACTTGGCAATGACCAGAGTGGGCTGTCGCCCTGGCAACCTCAGTGTAGCACGAGAGGCCCGTTCTGGCAATCGCCGGGACGGGCCTTTGCCTTGTGAGGCGATGCGCTGTGCGGCGGGGAGCTGTCCGTTGACCCCCGAGACGGGGGCGGAGCGTCGGTCTTGGGGCACTGCGGGATGCGATCGCGAGGTCTGCGGACCGCAATTCTGGGGTAATGGATGGCCCTATGCAACGGGGCCGTAGGTGGGGCCGCATAGGGTGCCATTGCACGGGGCCATGCCTTGCCGACTTTGACCGTCTGCGCATGCCGGGGGTTGTGACCTACCCTTGACGGTTCTGTGGGCTTCTGGGGGAGTGGAGGATTGGTGACAAGGGAGATCGGATGGCCGAAGAGGTCCAGAAGTTAACGTTGACGCAGGGATGGAGGCTGTTGCAGGAGCTGGAGTCGGCACGGGCTCTGGTACGCGAGCTGGATCTGGCGCTGGATCTGACGCAGGAGTTGGATCTTCCACATACGCAGGAGTCAACGCAGAAGTTGGCGCAAGAGCTGACTCAGGCGCGGGCGCTGACGCTGGAACAGGCGAAAGGACTGCTGTATGAGCTAACGCGACCGGGGCCGCGAGCGGAGGAGAGGTGATGATGATTGAGAAACCGGCATAGCCCTGAGGACGTTTGGTATGCAGACGCCGGTGTTTTCACTTTAGGGCACACCGAACTGCGAGGCTTGGCTAGCCACGTGCCCCGGCCTACGTGCAGATCGAAACGCCCCAACGGGCCACGATCGCCGGCGACGTGGCCCTGGGCCTTGCGGCGGGCACGGCAGGGGATGACTTGACCGTTGACTTTGCGTCCTGGCCGGTGGTCGGGGCGCAAGGCCAGCGGGCAAGCGCACACAGAGGGAGGATAGCAATGACCTCGTACACACGTGAGCAGCTCTACGATCTGCTGAATCGCTCTAGGCCGCTATTGTTGACTGGAATTGACCTGAGTGGGGCCGACCTGCGCGGGGCCAAGCTGATCAAGGCCGACCTGAGCGAGGCCAAGCTGATCAAGGCCGACCTGAGCGAGGCCAAGCTGATCAAGGCCAAGCTGATCAAGGCCGACCTGAGCGAGGCCAAGCTGATCAAGGCCAAGCTGATCAAGGCCGACTTGAGCGAGGCCAAGCTGATCAGGGCCGACCTGAGCGAGGCCATCCTGAGCAGGGCCGACCTGATCAGGGTCGACCTGAGCGAGGCCATCCTGAGCAGGGCCAATCTGAGCAGGGCCAACCTGAGCAGGACCGACCTGAGCAGGGCCGACCTGAGCTGGGCCGACCTAGGCAGGGCCAACCTGAGCAGTACCGACCTGAGCTGGGCCGACCTGCGCGGGACCGACCTGCTCGAGGCCGAGTATGACCAATATACCAAATGGCCGGAAGGATTTGACCCGGCTGAGGCCGGAGCCATTCTTGTAAGTAGCGAAGATGATGACCGACACTGACAAGCAAAAAAGTCGACCTGACCGAGGAACTGATCGTTGCATTTAAGTACGCCGAGGGGACGATCGCCCACCTGGCCGCCTTGCTGCAGCACGCGGGGCTGTACGACGATCGCCTGGCGGCCGACGTCGGCCATCGGCTGAAGGAGGTCGCCGACGTGCTGAAGCGGGCGCGATGGGAGGGGTGATCGACGCTGGCTTGTTTGCGCGATGTGCGCTATGCCGGGATCGTCGACAAACGGAACACGGGAGCTTGACCTACAGGTGTCTCGGTCTCTGGATCCAGGGCAAACAGTGTGTCTAGCACGCGCAGATCCAACACCGTATACTCACATACCGGACATACCAGGGCCGGCAGATCCTCGACGACCAGAGGCTTTCCACTACGCACAAACTGGTGGACGATCCGGCGGTCTTGCATTTCGGCAGGGCATCCTTGAGCCACGCATTTCATTCTCAGCTCTCCGCCGCTGCTTGCTTGGGACTCTAGCTCAAGCTGCGATTGCACGCGTACTATGCCCCAGCACGCGAGGGGTGTCAAACCGACGGACTGAGAAGGTCCAGCCTGAGCCGGTATCGCAGTTCGTGTAGGACGGCCCAGGAGCAGTCGAAAGCCGGTGAGACCTCTGTGCCCTGGGGTCCACTTTGGGCGTTTCCAGTCGCCTCCCGAGCGACACCTCCTGTGCGAGCCTACTCGGCCTCTCTCCCTCGCACAAAGAAGGCATAGATGGCCCCCAGGCCCAGCGAGTAGAAGACGATCGTTGCCAGGAAGAGCGGCCCAAAGCCCGAGCCCACCTGGACCAGCCCGCTGACATAGGGGCCCGCCGACCAGCCCACGTCCCAGCTCATCATCAGCAGGCTGCTGCCGGTGGCGCGCTCCTCCTCTGCGAGCTGCTCCATGGCAAAGGCCATGTACAGCGGTTCTCCCAGGCGCATGAACCCGCTGCGGAGCCAGTGCGCGGCGACGGCGAGGGGCAGCGAGGGTGCAAAGCCGATGACCAGCAGCAGGGGGGTCGAGATAGCGCGTGCGAGCAGCGCGGCCTGTATCTTGCCCAGGCGGTCGGCCACAGCGCCGCCGACGAGCATGGTCAGCCCTGCCAGGGCGCTGGTGATGCCGAATATCCAGCCCAGTGCGGCATCGGAGACGCCGAACTTGCCCTTGAAGAAGAGGTTGAGAAAGGGAAAGACCAGGCCCGCGCCAAAGGCAAAGAGCACCCTGGGCACCAGCAGCTTGACCATCAGCCCCGGATTCGAGAGGCGCCGCCACAGGCGGGGCACGGCACGCGCCGGCGGCCGGGCGGGGCGAGGGCGGTCCCTGAGCCAGAGGATGGGCAGCAGGGTGAGGGCCATGGTCGCCGTCGAGGTGACCATCGCGCCGCGATAGGCGGGCGCGCTCTCCGGCCCGACGTCCAGCACGGCGGCAAAGAGCCGCGGCAGGTAGCCCCCTGCTGCCATGACAAAGAACGAGGTCAGGTTCATCAGGCTGGAGTCGAGGGTGAAGAGGATCGACCGCTGCTCCCCCGTCGAGTTCTCGATCAGAAAGGGGGCGATGCTGGTGTAGAACAGGGGACCCACGATGCCGTACAGCGTTCGCGAGAGGGCGATCAGCGGGCCCTGTGTAAAGACCGAGACCCCGAGCTGCGAGAGGATCACCCCCAGCAGGCCGATAATCATGGCCCGCCTGCGCCCGATCCGGTCGGCGATCAGGCCGGCGGGGAGCGAGCAGATCAGGCTGGCGAGGGAGAACAGGGTGTTGTTCAGGCCGATAAAGGCGGCGTCAAAGCCCATGCTCGCCAGGTAGAGGTTGAGCAGCAGGGAGGAGAGGGCAAAGGTCGTCGAACGGAGGACCGTGCTTGCCAGGTAGAGCTTGATGTTGCGCTCGAATCCCGACACGCAATGCCAGTATGCACGGACTGCAGCGGCCATTCTGCTCCTGTGTCGACGGGGATGGGTCGCGCGGATCCCGGCAACCTGCTCTGCGGTGCCCTACCGTCCGGCGGCGAAACGCTCGATCTGCGCGAGCTGCACCGCCGTGGGGCGGATAAAGGGGCGCACCCCCTGGATGCGCGCCCAGGCGCCCTCGGGCGTCATCCCCGTGTGGATCAGGTAAGCTGCGGCCATCGTCGCTGCCCGGCCCACGCCGGCCCCGCAGTGGATGTAGACGCTGCCTCCCCGGGCGACCTCGTCTTCCATAAAGGCCACCCCTTCGCGCAGTTGGGCCAGGGTCGGGGCGTCGTCGTCCACCGTCGGTAGGTAGAGGTAGCGGGGCGGGGCGATGCCGTGCTCGCGGTCATCGAACTCGATGCGCATGTCGATCACGGCGCTGATCCCCCGCTTTACCATCCTGGGCCATCCCCGTCTCCGGTACTGGCCGCCCACGTGTAAGTGGGGCGTGATCTGGCTCACGCGGCGGATGTTCGCCCCGAGGATCCCGCGCACCAGGTGATCGGCCGCCCAGAGGGCGGTGGCGCGCACGCCCTGGTGGGACAAGCGGTAGCGCACGATGCGCAGTGGCTTTAGAATCGCGTTTATGGTCATAGGGGGCAAGGATAGCATCGATCGTATGTGCTGTCAAACCCGAGAGGGCCGCGGACTGCAAGTCCTCGGCTGAAGGCCCGGCGAAGCGCCGGACTGAAGGCCCGGCGAAGCGCCGGACTGAAGGTGAGAAGCGCCCTCAGGCGCTGGGTGTCGTGTTGAGACGGCGGAACCATCCGGCGGCTGTTCGGGCGGTGGGGGCGGGGATCGCGGACTGGAAGCCCCGGCTGAAGGCCCGGCGAAGCGCCGGACTGAAGGCCCGGCGAAGCGCCGGACTGAAGGCCCGGCGAAGCGCCGGACTGAAGGTGAGAAGCGCCCTCAGGCGCTAGGTGAGAAGTGCCTGAGGGCGCTAGTCGTGCTGAGACGGCGGATTCATCCAGGCGGCTGCTAGTTCCCGGCGGTGATAGCCAATGCCGACCTACAGGGATGGGCCGGGTAGACGACAGTTAGCAGGCCCCTGGCAACGTAGGCTGCTTTACGCCGGCTTGCGGGCCTGGACCCGGATGCTGGCGACCTTGCTGGCCACTTCCCGGGCCGAAACGCCGCTCGCGGACAGAAGGGCCTTGGCCTGTTCCCCGTCTATCACCTGGCCGTCGGGGCCAACCACGAGGACCTGGGCGTCCTCCGCGACCTGCTCGGGATCCGCCAGATCTCGCGAAGCGACCGCCACGTCCTCGAACCCTGCAGCGCGGATCTTTTCCAGGTAGACGGACTCGTCGAGCGCACCGGCCACGCAGCCGGCCCAGGCGTTCAGGCTGTCGCGGATGGCCGGGGGAAGGTCACCGTCGACGACGATGTCGGAGACGCTGAGCCGCCCGCCGGGCCGGAGCACGCGATATGCCTCGCCAAAGACGGCGTCCTTGTCGGGCGAGAGGTTGATGACACAGTTGGAGAGGATGACATCCACTGACCCGTCGGGCAAAGGGATGTCCTCCATCTCGCCGAAGCGAAAGTCCACGTTCTGCGCCCCGACCTTGCGCGCGTTGCGCCGCGCCAGCTTGATCATGTCGGGGGTCATGTCCAGCCCGATCACCCGTCCCTCCGGACCGACCTGCCTGGCCGCCAGGAAGCAGTCGATCCCTCCGCCCGATCCCAGGTCGAGCACGACCTCACCGGGCCGCAGCTCGGCGATGGCCGTGGGGTTCCCACAACCCAGCGAGGCGAGGGTCACAGTGTCCGGCAAGCCGTCGAGTTCCTGGGCAGAGTAGAACCGGGCGGCGCCGTCGCTGATCTCGACCTCCGCAGTCGACGGCCCGCAGCAGGCGGCACTCTGGACGGGGCCAGCGGCGCGGCCCGACCCGCAGCAGGAGGTGCCCTGCCGCGAGAGGATGACAGGCTCGGACTCGCAGCAGCTGCCGCTCTGGGTGCGCTCCGGAGAGGCGCCAGGGCTGCAGCAAGCGGCACTCCCGAGGGGATCGACGGTCTGACTCGACCCGCAGCAGGAGGCGCCCTGCCGCGAAAGGATGACGGGCTCGGACTCGCAGCAGCTGCCGCTCTGGGTGCGCTCTGAGGAGGGGCCAGGGCTGCAGCAGGCGGCACTGTCCTGTGGGGCAGGGGAGGAAGCGCAGCAGCTCGCGCGCGCAGGCTCTCCTGCCTCGCTTCCCTCGACGAACCGGCGGGCGATGTTCCCATAGCTCGCGCGGACGGCTTCTTTGATCTTTTCTCCGCTAGTCTCGCTCATTGTTCCCTTCCTCCTTGGTTCAGTATGGTTGTTCTCAGGCGGCGAGACCGGTGTGCGCCGCCCTTTACAGTGATGCATTTAGATATGTCTATTCAAAAAGCTAAAAAAAGAGAGCTTTCAGCGGCTACCCGCACCCGACTTTAACGGTGGTATCCGGATCGCAGCCAAACTTGGCGATCAGCATCCCGCAGCACTCGATGACATTGTCCCGATCGATGCCATAGTAGACGTGCTTGCCCTCTTTGCGGCTGGTCACCAGGCCCAGGTTCTTGAGGATGCCCAGGTGATGAGAGATGGTAGGCTGTGACACAGCAAAGGACTCGGTCAGGTCGCTGACACACCGCTCCCCCTCAAGGAGCATCTGCAGGATCGTCTGCCGTGTCTCATCGGCCAGGGCCCTGCAAAAGGCGACGCAGTCGATCTCGATCGTGGGCGGCATAGGCGCTTTCCGGTCTATAGATAGATGATTTTCAATACGTCTATATTTTACCACAACTTGTCCGGGCCGTCAAGACCCAACTCTGGGTGATCACCAGAATCCCACCACGGAGCCACGGCCCTTCGCTGGGCTGAGGGTGCTCCGCCAAGTGCACGGACACGGAGTGGAGAGACGAGACAATCAGACCTCTATCCAGTGGATTCGAGGCCTGTCGCGCATACGCGGGGTCTAGACTTCCGATTTCTTGCCGCGCACACGTGGCGGGACTGCGCAGCGAAGGTCTCCTTTCATCTGTGTCCTGCCCTCAGGGGGCAGAAATCGGAAGTCTGTGTCTACTGCCGAGCAGGCGCACCCGAACGGATCGGTGAAAACATGCGGCCTTTGGGGAACAAAATCGGGCAGGCAGACGTTATGAGAGAGGTGAGGCCAAAGAGTTGTCTCACCTACAAACACAAACAAAGGAGAATCTCGATGATACGCTTGAACACTCTACGAACGTGGGCTCTACTGACTCTTGGCCTGTTGGCCGCGCTGACGTCGGCCTGGACATCGGCCCAGGCGCTGAGCATCGCCGCGCCGACGCCGACCCCGGTGCCGCCAACGACGACACCCGCGCCACCCACGGCAACGCCGGTGCCTCCGACGGTTACACCCGCGCCACCGACCGCCACGCCGGCACCGGAATTCCCTTCGTCCGTGGGCTCCATCGCTGGCATCGAGTGGCAGTGGGAGCGCTTTGTGAGCGGCGACGGGAGCGCGATCGAGGTCGACGATCCTGCGCGCTACACGCTGGTCCTCGGCGCTGACGGCACGTACCAGATGCGCGTGGACTGCAACCGGGGCAGCGGCGGGTACACCCTCAAGGGCGGCTCGCTGTCGCTGGAGCACGGCGCGCTGACGCGAGCGATGTGCGCGCCCGAATCGCTGCATGACACCTTCCTGCGCCAACTGGGCGACGTCTGCACCTGGACGATGACCGCGGACGGCAAGCTGGTCCTCGACCTGTGGGCGGACGCGGGGCAGATGATCTTGCGGAGGGGATAGACGCTCTCATCCCGATCACCGAGGCCCCAGCGCACGCGCTGGGGCCTTTTTGGATCTACCGGTTGTGCACATCTTGACCTCCCTACCATTTTGCCGTTCGGGCGTTCTATGCTATACTCCGCTTCCGTTGAGGAGGACCCTGTATGAGACGTTTCGCGTGCGGGATCGCACTGTTGACGATGCTCTGCCTGGCCGTTGCCTGTCAAAAGGACGATGAGCCGGTTCCCACATACGCGCTGGCCGACGTGTACGGGCAGACGACCTATCGTGCTGGACCTGATGACACGTGGAACCCGGCCTACGGCGGCATCAAGCTGCAGGCCGGGGGACAGGTCCGCACGGCGATGGCCTCATCCGCTCTGGTGCGCAGCGATGAGGGCATCGTGCGGCTGGCCCCGGACACGCTGTTGACCATCAGCACCAGCGAGTACGGGGAGCACAACGTGATCCTCTCCTCCGGGCGCATCTTTGTCGAAGGCAAGGACCCCAGCGTGGCTTACAAGGTGCGGACACCCTGGGGCCAGATGCTCGCCCGGGGCGCCCGCTTCAGCGTCGGCCTGTTCCCCGACCGGAGCGCCCTGTTGTCGGTAAAGGTCGGCCAGGTTACGTTCAAGACGCCGAGCAAGGACACGACGGTCACCTTTGGGCACCAGGTGTACGTGCCCCACGGCCAAAAGCCCAACGCCGTCACCATGTTGTCCAGGGAAGAGGACACAGAGTGGCAGCGGTGGGCCAATGGCCCCGCCCTGGGCCTGTTGATCCTGACGCCGACGGTCTATGCCACGCCGACGCCGACGATCACACCCACGCCGACGCGCACCAGCACGCCGACCAAGACGCCGACGCCGACTGAGACGCCGACGGTCACCCCAACACCGACGGTCACCGGGACGCCGACCGAGACGCCGACGGTCACGCCGACGCCGACCGACACGCCGACGATCACCGCGACGCCGACCAAGCGCCCGCCGACCTCGACGCCGACCCGAACCCCCACGCCCCTTCCCGGACCGCTGGACTTTACGTTCGAGGTCGTGGACGTGTTCTTTGTGCGCGAGAGGGGCAACTGGGGTGCCACGCTGGTGATCCACCCTACGGGTGGTGCGCCTCCGTTCAAGTACACGGTGGACGAGTTTTTTGATCTGCCCGGGCCGGAATGGCAGTTCGAATGGAAGGTGAGCACCACGTTGGTGCGCTCGATCCAGGTGATCGACTCGCTCGGCCAGAAGGTCAGCAAGCCGTGGTACGAGTCCCCGCGCTCGGTTCCCGACGATTAGTCCATCCGGCCGGCGGGAGCGTGGGCAGGGGACAGGGTGGGATGCGATCCGACACGGTCCCTTTCACTCCCCTTCCCTTGACGCTTGCGGGCTGCCGGCCTACCCTACGTGGTGCTTGCCGTGAACGACGAACCTCCCGTTGATCCCAAGAACTGGTTTCACCGTGCCCTGGTGGGCCTGCACGAACTGACGCGCATCCCTTCTCCCCTGCTGGCAGGGATCCTCCTCGGCGTGGCGTGCGCTGCTGGCGCGCTGTGGTACGCGGCTACCCGCGCCTTCGGCACGGATGCGGACACCCGCTCTCTTCCCGAGGCAGGCATCGCGGCAGGGCTTTGCGCGCTGTTCCTGGCCGTGGACTGGGCCTGGCTGGCCGCGCTGCCGCGCTGGAAGGTGTCCTTTGGCCCGGTCAAGCCGCCCCTGGTTGCCCTGCTGCCAGTCCGGCTTGTGGCCAGCCTGCTGCCCCTGGCCGCGCGGGCCGTGGGACTCCCACCCACGTGGAGCGCGCTGGCGGGTGCCCTACCCCACCTCCTGCTGTCGGGGGTGATCGTCTATGCGACGTACTATGAGCCCTTTCGCTTGGGCGTCACCTACATCGAGCTGGAGACGCCCAAGCTGGCCCGCGGGCAGCGCGTGCGCTTGGTCCAGCTCTCGGACCTCCACGTGGAGCGCGTGACCCGCCGGGAGCGGGCGTTGGTCGACGCCGTGAACGCACTGGATGCCGACCACGTGCTGCTCACCGGCGACTATCTCAACTTTTCCTACATCGGCGAAGCACGGGCGATCGCTGACGTCCGGCAGGTGCTGGGCAGGCTCTCCGCGCGGGAGGGCATCTATGCTGTGCGGGGGACGCACCAGGTCGATCCGAACGCGCTGCTGCCCGTCCTGTTCGACGAGCTGCCGGTCCGCTGGCTGCGCAACGAGCACCTCACCGTGGGCCACGATGGGCACCGCGTCACGTTCGCCGGGGCCAGTTGCACGCGCCGGCGCGATATCGACGTGCCAGCGGTGGAACGCGCGCTGGCGGGCGCTCCGGAGGACGCCTACACCGTGCTCCTCTACCACACTCCCGACCTGGTGCCCGAAGCGGCGTCCGGAGGCGCCGACCTGTACCTGGCGGGCCACACTCACGGTGGGCAGATCCGGCTTCCCTGGTACGGCGCGCTGATTACGGCCACCGACGTGGGCAAGCGTTATGAGATGGGTCGCTACGACGTGGATGGGCTGACCTTGTACGTGAGCAGGGGGGTGGGGATGGAGGGCATGGCCGCTCCCCGCGCGCGCTTTCTCTGCCCGCCAGAGATCGTCTGCATCGACGTGACGGGAATCTAACGTTATGGCTCCTGTAGTTGCGACTTTAGTCGCTGAACGATTGAAATCGTTACTACGTGGTCGGTAGTTGTGAGTTTAGTCGCTGCACGATTGAAATCGTTACTACGTGGTCGGTAGTTGTGAGTTTGGTCGCCGAACGATTGAAATCGTTACTACGTGGTCGGTGGTTGTGAGTTCAGTCGCCGAACGATTGAAATCGTTACTACGTGGTCGGTAGTTGCGACTTTAGTCGCTGAACGATTGAAATCGTTACTACGTGGTCGGTAGTTGTGAGTTTGGTCGCTG
>JADHXD010000164.1 GCA_016783145.1 Anaerolineae bacterium | reverse complement strand
GGTGCTGATCTGGCCCGCCACCGAGCGACTGCTTGATCCCCATCCCGGAGAGCACATCCTGGACATCGGCTGCGGGAACGGCCTCTATGCACGCCGCCTGGCTGCCCTTGGCGCAGAGACCGTCGCCTTTGACTTTGCCGAAGAGATGATCGCCCGCGCCCTCGCGCGCACGACCGAGCATCGAGACCGAATTCACTACGCTGTCCTGGACGCAACGGACGCAGATGCCCTACTGTCGCTTGGGGAAGGCCGCTTCGACAGCGCGGTGTCGAACATGGCGCTCTTTGACATGGCAGAGATCGGTCCGCTGATGCGCACGCTACCCCGGCTGCTTTTACCAGGCGGCCGATTTGTCTTTTCGGTGATGCATCCCTGCTTTAACAATCCTCACGCCACTCACCTCGCCGAGATGGAAGACCGCGACGGTGATATCGTCACCCTCTACTCGGTCAGAGTATCCGGATACATCACTCCCTCGACCTCACGCGGTGCAGCGATACGTGGACAGCCCAGGCCTCAGTTGTACTTTCATCGCCCGCTGCAGGTCCTCCTCGGCGCGGCTCTTGATGCCGGCTTTGTCCTGGACGCTCTGGAGGAGCCTTCCTTTCCGCCAGATCACCCGCCGGGCGGCAGCCCGCTCTCGTGGGGAGGAAACCTGTCCGAGATCCCCCCTGTGCTTATTTGCCGGATGCGGTCAACAGGAACCATCGCCTGAGAGATCGTCCGGTGCGGCTCGTGATCGCAGATCGCACAGCGCTGCGTCGTACTGCGAACCGATCACATTCCAGCCATAGCGTTCGACGGCAGATCGCAGTTCACGCGCCTTCTGGCGAGCTTGCGCCAAATGAGTCAGCGCCCAGCGCAGTCGCTCCAGAAGTCCCCCCAAGTCCTCGTAGAGGCAGCATTCGTGATGGGTGAGGGGTACGACCTCTGGATAGGCCAGTCGCCGCGGCAGAATGGGAAAGCAGCCGCAGTAGATCGCTTCTACCACAGAGATGCCAAAGAACTCGTGAATCGCTGTGCTCACCACCACGTCTGCCTGCCACAGCAGTCGGGCATAGGTCCCGGCATCGGCCCATCCATAGTGCACGACCCGCTTCCCGAGCCGCTCGCGAGCCGCCTCAAACTCGTCCGCCTTCTGCCGCACGTTGGTGCCTGCCAGCGCTACCTCAAACTCCAGCCCCTCCTCCGCGGCTGCGTCCAGGGCGCGGAAAAAGACCTCCGGCGACTTGTCGTACTCCCAGCGCTGGTTCCAGAGCACGAGGGGCACGTCACTCTCTCGCGCTCCCACGCGCGCGGCGTCCAGCCGGTCAAGGTCGCACCCTACGGGTAGCACGGTCGCCTTGGAGCGCACCTCGGGCACGCAGCCCAGATGAGTATAGTCAGGGAAGTGCTCGAGCAGGCGGGGCAGTTCGTCAAACCACTCTTCGAGGTGATAAGCGGAGTTAAAGAATACGTGGTCAGCGGCCAACATCGAGAGCCAGTTGATCACGCCATAGGCAAGGTCGCGCCGCTCGCCTGGACGAAGGGGGTAGGTCAACTGGTTCTCGTGGCAGTACAGAGCGACTGCAACGCGACCGAGAAACGGGCGAGCCAGGCCCAGGAAAGCTGGCAGGTTGAGCATGTCGCTGGCGAGAAGGACTTCTGGCCGCAGCCCAGACTGCCGGAACGCCTCGGCCAAGGTGACAGCTCCGCCGTGCATACGCCACTTCCAGAAGCGCGCGGGCAGCGTCAGCAGGTCGATCTGGTGCCTGCTGTGCCCGGCAACTCCTTCTGCCCAGGCTTGGTGGCTTCCGCCAAAGTAAGGCTCGATCAGCAGCACGCGCACTCAGCAGCTCCTGCTCACAAATCGCCACACAGCCGTCGAGGCGTGGTGCGCACACCACGCCTCGACAGCACCCAGCGTGACGCACACGCCGATGCGTAGCACGTGCAGAACTAGAGCGTCTCGAGTGCGATACGGAACCGCCAGGCCAGCTCTTCCAGGACGGCGACGGCCATGTCTGCATCGCGCCTGAGTACGCCGAGGAAATTCCAGCGCGTAAGTACCAGGCACTTTGTCGGCTCAACGGCGACGACCGAAGCGGTTCGCGGGC
Organism: Anaerolineae bacterium; assembly: GCA_016783145.1. GTDB lineage: Bacteria > Chloroflexota > Anaerolineae > JAFGEY01 > JAFGEY01 > BS750m-G44. The sequence goes on along the minus strand of JADHXD010000164.1, from coordinate 8,846 downwards.
CCTCGGCCAGCAGGGCCAGCTCCCCAAAGTAGTCCGTGGAACAAAAGATGTTCACGACGGTCCGGGTGCCATCCGCACGCGTGTGGATGGCCTCGGCACGACCTGAAACAACGATAAAGAGGCCCACACCGCTCTGCCCCTGGACCACGATGCCCTGCCCGGCCTCGTACTCTTCTGTGACCATCACCTTGGCCAATCTCGCGAGTTGGCCTTTCTTCAGGCTGTTGAACAGAGGTACTTTCGCCAGGAACTCGGCGATTTCCTGCGGATCCGACATAGCCCGCTCTCCCCTCGATGAAACCTGCGCCACGGTTGGATGCGCTTCCACACTTGTCGCGCCCGACAGGCAAAGCTCCGCCTTGCCGTGGGCTCACTGCCTGACGGATCGATCCTAGAGGACGGACAGCGTTCTACGGAAGCGCTTGGCCAGTTCCTGCAGGATCACGATCGCCATCTCGGAATCTTCCCTCATGCTGCCGAGGAACTCCCACTGAGAGAGCACCAGACAATCGGTATCCTCTGTTGCAGTGACCGACGCCGTTCGAGGTTCGTCGTCCAACAAGGCCAGCTCGCCGAAAAAGTCCGTGGGGCCGAAGGTATTGACTACCGTCTTGGTACCGTCAGCGCGCACACGAACGGCCTCTGCGCCTCCGGATACGATCACAAAGAGCCCGGCGCCGCCTTTGCCCTGTGTCACGATGTCCTGCCCGGCCTTGTACTGGCGCGAAACCACGCGCCCTCCCAAGCGTTCTACCTGGCTCTTTTTCAGGTTGTGGAAGAGCGGCACTCTGGCCAAGAAAGTGGTCGTTTTCTCCAAATCTGGCATGATTTCCTCTCCTATTCTTCCGCTGCGACGGTTTCCCCAACAGCGCTACGTAAAGACCCGACACCCGAACTCTGCCCTGGTGTTGCCCCGCGCCACTTTGAGGAAACCGCACCATCGTCCGTGGACAGCACGAAACGGAGTACAGAGGTTCAGTGCACACCGTCTCGATTGGCAATTGTAGCACGGTTGCTGTATTCTGTCAACGCACAACCGCATCGCCTACCCACGCTCCTCGCGCACGAAGGGCAGGCCCAGTGCAGCAGGCGCCCCGATCCGCTTGCGGATCGCCTCGCGGGAGCCAATGACCAGCACGAGGATGGTAAAGGCATAGGGCACCATCTGCAAAAAGAATCCCAGGTAGGGATTGTAGAAGAAGGGGTTCCGGACGCCGAGAAGGGCTGTGGGCCCCTGCAGATCCAGGATGAGCCGTCGCAGCGCGCCAAAGACGTAGGATCCAAAGGCCGCACGCAGTGGATTCCACTGCGCAAAGATCACCAACCCAACCGCGATCCAGCCCTGCCCGGACGTCGTCATCTCGCTGAACCAACCGGGCGAGATGGACAGGCTGATCGCTGCCCCCGCCAGGCCCGCCAGAACGCCGCCCACAAAGACGTACACATAGCGCAGGCGATAGACGTTGATGCCCAGGGCGTCAGCGGCTGCCGGGTGTTCGCCCACCGCACGCAGATGCAGACCAGGTCGCGTGTGGTTGATATAGTACCAGGCCGCAGGGACCATCAGGTAGCCAACATAGACCAATACGTTCTGGTCCGTGAAAAACACCGGGCCGACGAGGGGTACGTGCGCCAGCACAGGAATGCTGAAGGAGGGCAAGAGCGAGATCGTGCCCGCTTTGCTGAGTCCTTCCCCAAAGATCAGGCTCAGGCCTGTGCCCAGGAAGGTCAGCGAGAGGCCGCTCACGACCTGATCGGCCTGAAGATGAATGGTCACAAAGCCATGCAGAAGGCTCAGCAGCCCTCCGACCAGCATGCCGACTACCAGGCCAAGCCAGGGGCTGCCTGTGGAAACCGCAATGCTGTACGCGCTCATCGCACCGAGCAGCATCATTCCCTCGACGCCAAGGTTCAGCACACCCGACCGCTCGGCGTAGATCTCGCCAAGGGTGGCAAATAGCAGCACCGTCCCCGTGGCCACGCCCACTTGCAGGATGATGATCGGATCCATGCCTAAGCCTCCTGCGCGCGAGCGATGCGAATGCGATAGCGAAGCAGGATCTCGCTGGCGATCAGGACGAACAAGAGAATGCCTTGGATCAGCTTTGGGATGCCAGATGGTTGGATCTCTCTTCCTGCCAGGATCAGGGACCCAAACAGGATCGAGACCAAGATAACGGCAAAGGGGTTCAATTTAGCCAGCCAAGCGACAATGATCGCCGTAAAGCCATAGCCAGGCGAGATGGTGCCCTGCAAGCGGTGCACCACGCCCGAGATCTCGGACATCCCGGCCAATCCCGCCAATCCTCCCGAAAGCACCATTGCGAGCACCGTGTTCCGCGCGATCGGTATGCCAGCATATCGGGCGGCGTTCGGATTGTCACCGATCAGGCGAATCTCATACCCCCACTTGCTGCGATACAGGATAAACCACACCGCAATCGCCGCCAGTATCCCAAGCACCAGCCCGAGATGAGTGGTCAGCCCGCGGAACAACGGCACCTGCTCAGCATAGTCGGCGAGTCGAGGGAGCCAGGCAGTCCTGGGGAATACCTTGCTCATCTCGAACCCACCCTCGCTCCATACCCCAAAGATAAAGAAATAGTTCCACGACACGGCGATATAGTTCATCATCAACGTAGTGATGATCTCGTTGACGTTCAGCCTGGCCTTTAGCAAACCAGGCACAGCGCCCCACGCCGCGCCTGCGGCAAACCCGGCCAGCATCATAGCCGGAAGCATCAGGTAGCGCGGCGTGTCTTCTGGAAGCAGCGGAGCCAACACCACTGCGCTGGCCCCAAAGGCACCAATGATGAACTGGCCTTCAGCGCCAATGTTCCACAATCGCATCTGAAAAGCCAGCGAGCATGCCAACCCCAACAACAGGAGCGGCGTGGCTTTGACCAGCGTGTCAGAAAAGACGCCGAGGCTGCCAAAGGAGGTCCTTGCGATGTGCGCATAGGTGCGAAACGGATCCCCGCCGACGAGGATCAGGACCACTCCACCAAGGACCAGAGCGACAGCGACCCCTGCCAACGAAACCAGCGGTGACATCCACCGAGGCACCTCTTCCAGTCGAGGCTCCATGGTCAGTCTGTACGGCAGCCGCAACTGCCGTTTTGGCCTGGCACCTGTCGTCATGGACTTCCACTCCAAGGGCTCGTCAGAGCAACTGCCGGCGGATCGGCCCTTTCTCCGTGTAGCTGACCGGTCATCATCAGGCCCACGGTCTCCCGGTCCTCCTCGGTCAGTTCACCGACGATCTCGCCCTCGTAGAGGACCACCACGCGATCGCTCAGGGCAAACAACTCGTCCAGCTCCTCAGAAATGAGCAGGATCGCGGCGCCCGCTTCGCGCTGCGCCAGGAGCAGGCGCTGCACGCCCTCGATGGCACCCACATCCAGGCCGCGCGTGGGCTGTACCGCCACCAGGAGCCTGGGCATGGTCGAGATCTCACGAGCCAGGATCATGCGCTGAAGATTCCCTCCCGAAAGCATCCGCGCCGGCGTATCGATCGAAGGGGCGAGAATGCTATACTCGTCCTTCATCCTGCTGGCCCACTGGCGGGCCGCTGACCGGTCGATCGCCCAGCCTCGCGCCAGCGGAGGCCGTCGGTATCGCTTCATGATCAGGTTGTCCGCCAGGCTCAGGTTGGGGGCACAGCCCATGCCGATGCGGTCCTCGGGCACGTGCGCCACTCCCTGCGCGGAAGCCTCTGAGGCAGAGCCGCGGCTCATCTGCTTTCCGTGGATGACCACCCCACCGGCAGTGCAGGGCCGGAGGCCCGTGATCACCTCAGCCAACTCGCGCTGTCCGTTGCCTGCTACGCCCGCCACCCCCACGATCTCGCCCGACCGTACCTGAAGTGAGAGACCACACAAGGCCGGCAGGCCTCTGTCGTTCAGGGTGTGCACGTCCTCCACAGAGAGCACGACCTCTCCGGGTTCCTGCTCTGACTTCTCGATCCGAAATAGCACCTCTCGACCGACCATCAGCCTGGCCAACTCGGCAGAGCTGGTTGCCGTCACGTCCAGCGCAGAGGCAGTGAGGCGCCCTTTGCGCAACACGGTGACGCGGTCCGCGATCGACATCACCTCGCCGAGCTTGTGACTGATAAAAATGATCGACTTGCCCTGGCTTCTCATCGCCCGCAGGACGTAGAAGAGCTCTTCGATCTCTTGTGGGGCGAGCACCGCCGTTGGTTCGTCCATGATCAGCACGTCTGCGCCCCGGTACAGCATCTTGAGGATCTCTACGCGCTGCTGCTCGCCCACCGATAGCTGCCAGATCCGGGCCTTTGGGTCCACCTGCAGCCCGAATCGCTCTCCCAGTTCGGACACACGCTGGTCATAGTCCGCCAGCCGCACGAAGAAGCGAGGCTCGTCCAAACCCAGCAGGATGTTCTCGGTGACCGTCTGGGACGGCACGAGCATAAAGTGCTGGTGCACCATGCCGATGCCTCGCTCGATGGCATCCCGTGGCGACCTCAGGTCCGCAACCGAGTCGTGGACGATGATCGTACCCTCCTCCTGCCGGTACAATCCCGCCAGTACGTTCATCAGGGTGCTCTTGCCGGCGCCGTTCTCGCCCAGCAAGGCATGGATCTCGCTCGTGCGCAGGTCCAGATCGACGCGATCCACGGCGACAACGCCAGGAAAACGCTTGACGATCCCCCGCATCTGCACAGCATAGGTTGCATTCACTGCTTCCTGCATACGCACCCTTTCACAGGCGCTGCACACTGCCCGCCAGGCGACCAGCAGTCCGCTGCAGCACGCCCGGCGCGCGATGCGAAACAGAATTCGGGGCCAGGAGAGATGGTCTTCCCTGACCCCGAACCGGTTCACGCGAGTATCGTCTACTGTTCCGGCAGCTCGGCGGTGATACCGTCCGCCCACCAGTACATGCAGTACGTGCACTCCAGACCGGGCGCGCCAGGCGGGAACTGGTCGATGTCGCTCTGAGAGAAGCGTTCGCCCTCAGGCACGACGGTGTTGCCCTGGTTGTCCACGATCGGCCCCGAGAAAAGGTCGAAGCGGTCGAACTCGCCGGCGAGCATCTTGGCCAGCGTGTCCTTTACCAGAAGCACGTCCTCCGCCGGCAGGTCCTTCACGCCGGGTTGAGGTGTCTCGCCCGCCATAAAACCATAGAGTCCCATACCCATGCTGTCTGCATCAAAGTAGTGCCAACCCGCCTCATACGTCCCGTTCTGGACACCCTTGCTGATCTCGACATACACCGGTCCCCAGATCCAGTACGGTGCGGTCAGGCAGGCGTCCACCTTGCAGGAGCCGGCCCAGTCGTAGGTCACACCCCACTTGCCCTTCTCCTGGGCCACATCGGCGACTGCTGGAGTATCGGCACCGGTAAAGACCACCTGCGCGCCGGCGTCGAACAGAGAAGCCGCGGCATCCCGCTCAACGATCGGATCGTGCCAGGTGTTGATCCAGCGCACGTCCAGCGTGCATTCAGGACAGGTCTCTTTCATGCCCAGCGCAATGGCATTTCCCAGGCGGATTTCTTCGGGGATGGGAAAGGTGGCCATATAGCCCAGCTTGGGATTGCCGTCAACCTTGGCGCGAGAACCAGCCAGCATCCCGGCCAGGTACTTCATATCCTCCATGGCGCCGAACAAGTTGCCAAAATTCTTCATATTGGACTTGTAGCCGCTGATGTGGATGTAGGTGATGTCGGGAAACTCCTCGGCGAGCGTTTCCATCGCGTCCATGTAGCCGAATGACGTGCCAAAGATCAGGTCAAACCCCTTCCTCGACAGACTGCGGAAAACCTGCTCCGAGTCTGCGCCTTCGGGCACGTTTTCAATGTAGGCCGTATGGACATTGTCTACGTTCTCCTGGACGGATTCCAGGCCTTCATAGTGCGCCTGGCTCCAGCCGCCATCGTTGTGAGGGCCAATAAGCACCATGGCCACGTTGAACTTGCCTCGTTCAGTGGCTGGGATCTCGAACCCGCCAACTATCTCGGGCTTTTGTTGGCAGGCGCTCACAGCCAGGGATAGAACGGCCAGAACAGATAGCAGAGCACCCAATCTCTTGAACAACACAGTATCCTCCCTCTCTTGACTGAATCCTGATCCAAGGCCGGTGCAGCAAGGTCGAATCCTCGAGCTTGGGCTCACCTCCTTTCCTCAACCAGAGTCATACGTACGCCAGGATCCGCCGGCAATCACGACAACAACAGATTATACACCACAAACCCAGAAATAAAAGTGCTACACCATCAGCTCGCTCAGGACGTCGCTGCGAACCACGAATGTGCGCTCATCGATCCGTTCCAGGCCGGGCCGGCGTGTGTACGCGCTCAGATCCACGTTCCTGAGGAAGCGGATCTCCTGCTCATAGGGCGGTGTCAGCACAAAGGGCGACACATCCTCAATGTGACCGGTCGCGGCGGACGCCGTCTCGCGGATCAACTGGCGGGCCAGTGGTGGGGAGAGGTGAACGGCCATCTCGATGCCACGTCCCTCTTTGACCACCGCACCAAAGATGTCCGGCACCAGCTCGCGCGCCTCCGCCACAGCCCTGTCATCGCCGGAGACAAAGACCGTCGGGATGCCCAGACTCCCTGCCAGCGCCGCCCGGCAGCCGAACTCGCCCATAGGGATGCCGTTCAGCTTATAGTACTCGACCGTCCGAGAGCTGTACGTGTGGCTGAGCGGCGCGTTCGACGTGCCGGCCATGGCGTGCTGCCCAACAAAAAAAAGCGCGTCGAACCCCTCGTCCATAAAGTAAGGAGGGCCGATCGGCCCTCGAGGAATGATGCGCGCCTTGGGGTGAAAGCGCTCGATGTCTATGCCTCCGCTTCCGTGACCATCCCAGACCACGACTTGGGCATGCGGGTCGGCATCCAGGATGCCATCGACTGCCGCGTTGACCTCGGCAGTGAGCAGGCGCATTGCTCGCTCCTTCTTGGGCCCCTCCTCGCGCGTCTCCTCCCAGCGCTGTACGCCAGCCACCCCTTCCAGGTCGGTAATGACATAGACCCTCGCTCCGCTCATTTGCCTCTCCACAGACCAAGTGCCCGGTCGCTCTACTCGGCCCCGTCCTCTGACCGAGGCGCTCGGCCAGAGGTCTCGGTCAACTCGCCCAACCAGCCGGCGATGCATTCGTCCAGCGCACCGGGCAGACACCGCCACTGCCAGTTGCCACCCGACGTTCCTGGAGTGTTCATACGGGCCTCGCCGCCCAGCCGGAGCAGGTCCTGCGCGGAAAAGATGACGGTGTCCGCAACCGATGTGGACGCCAGGTGCATCATACCCCACACAATGTCGCGCCCATCACGTCCCAGGTAGCGCAGACAAAAGCCTCGCTCCTTCTGCCCGCGGCTGTTGAACCAGCCGAGCGTTGTGTCATTGTCGTGCGTGCCCAGGTAAACCACACAGTCAGACGTATAGTTGTGAGGCAGGTACTCGTGGTCGGGCCCCTCGGTAAACGCGAAATGCAGCACCTTCATTCCCGGCAGGCCCACCCGCTTGCGCAGCGCGTGAACCTCCTCGGTGATCATGCCCAGATCCTCGGCGATGACCGGCAGGTCGCCGCCCAGCGCGCTTCGCAACGCATCAAAGAACGCGTCCCGGGGACCGGGAAGCCACCGCCCCTTTACTGCAGTAGGCTCGTCGGCAGGGATCTCCCAGTACGTCTCCAATCCTCGAAAGTGATCGATGCGCAAGATGTCCACCAGGCACAGGACGGACTGCACTCGCTCGGTCCACCATCGGAATCCGTCGGCAGCGATCACGTTCCAGCGGTAGAGCGGATTGCCCCATCGCTGCCCCGTGGGGCTAAAGTAGTCAGGCGGCACGCCAGCGACGACCGTCAACTGCCCTCGGTCGTCCATGGAGAAAACATCGGGCCGAGCCCACGCATCTGCGCTGTCTGGAGCCACGAAAATGGGGATGTCGCCGATGATCTGGACCCCACGCTCGTTGGCATAGCGGCGCAAGGCAGTCCACTGTTCGAAGAATCGGAACTGCACGTATTTGTGGAAGCGGATCTCGTCTCTCAGTTCGGCGGCCCACTGAGCCATGGCACCTGGCCTGCGCTGCACCAGGTCAAGCTCCCACGTGTTCCACATCGCGAACTGGTGCGCGCCCTTGAGGGCCATAAAGAGTGCATAGTCATCCAGCCACAGCGCCTTTTCTGCGCAGAACTGCTCAAGCGCAGCGCGTCGCTCCTGCGCTGCGCGATCCTCGAACCGGTCCGCGGCCTGTCGCAGCATGCGCATCTTGTAGGCGATCACTGGCCCATAGTCAACGTGGTGCACCGGAAACTCAGGGACAAAGGACAACTCCTGGGGCGTCAGATCGCCCTCCTGGGCGAGCCTGTCCAGGTCGATCAGGAGGGGATTCCCGGCGTGAGAGGAAAAGGACGCATAGGGAGAATCGCCATAGCCTGTCGGTCCCAGGGGCAGGACCTGCCACAGACCCTGCTTGGCGGCCCCCAGGAAATCGACGAACTGGTATGCCGCCTCGCCCAGGTCGCCAATACCGTGCCTGCCAGGAAGAGAAGTAGGATGCAGTAGAACGCCGCTCCGGCGCGGTCCCGTGCCTTCTCGTGTCATGGTTCCTTTGCCCTTATCTCGTCGATCATCCCTGGATCGGTCCGGGTCCGTCGGTGGGTGACATCTGGCAGCCCGGGCCTCGAGAAACAGAACCTTCCCCGCTGCCCCAGCCAACGACCATTGCGCGTGGCCGCTTGAGCCGGATCAAGGTATCCACTTGTGCGCTCTATTGTAGCACAGATCGAGCGAAATGCCCATTCACCCGCGGCGAATTGCCAATCCGAGGAAAAGCGGCTACAATGGGGAACAGATCCGGGTCCACGCTC